>CAZZIL010000144.1:0-9123 GCA_964654265.1 uncultured Gammaproteobacteria bacterium
GGGGGGGGGGGGGGGGAGTCAGCGGGAGTCGGAAACGATCCGTCGCCCGCGACGGGGACCGGCATCGCCGCCACGCCACGCAGGGTCCCGGAACCGCGCAAGGGACCGGGCCGCCGGAAACCACCCCTCTGGGGGCTCGCCAATCGCATGGAGGTTATTCTACCCCGTGTTGGGCGGCGTGTGTGCGTGCTTTGCCCGCATCGGCGCGTGCCGGCGCGGAGGCCTGCGCGTGTCGCGCGGGCGCGGCGGGCTGTATAATCGCGCCCGGACCGAGGCGGCGGATCCCCCGCCGCCCGGCGCAACCACCACACCCATGGGCAACGAACAGATCCATCTCACAAAGGACGGCATGCGGCAGCTTCAGGAGGAGCTGTCCCAGCTGAAGGACGAGGAGCGCCCGGCGATCATCAAGGCGATCGCCGAGGCGCGCGCCCACGGCGACCTCTCGGAGAACGCCGAGTACACCTCCGCGCTGGAGAAGCAGGCGTTCATCGAGGGGCGGATCGCCGAGCTGGAGAGCGTCACGGCCCGGGCGCAGGTGATCGACCCGGCGACGCTCGCCTCGGGCGGCAAGGCGATGTTCGGGTGCCACGTCGAGATCCGGAGCGGGAAGGGGCGCACCGAGCTGTACCAGATTGTCGGCACGCACGAGTCGCACCTGGGCGAGAACCGCGTGTCGACGGCGTCGCCGCTTGGCCGCGCCCTGATCGGCCGCAGCGCGGGCGAGACGATCGTGGTGTCGGTCCCGTCGGGCGACGTCGAGTACGAGATCCTCTCGGTCAGGTTCTCCTGACGGCGCGCGGGCGGACCGCCGGCGCGGCTCCCCTTCCCCGGCGCGGGACGCGGGCGACGGGCGATGCCGCCGTCCCGGCCGTCGGTCGGGGTATATAATCGCCGGCACAGGCCGGCGCCGGGACATCGGCGGTCGGGCCGGCAGGACCAACCATGGATCGCGACCGAACTCTCCCGACACGGCCGACCGGATCTCCCGTCGGGCGGCGGCCCACCGGGCCGTGGTCGGCATGACCCTGGCCGGGGCGAGGGGCCTTGCCGCGGCCGTCCGGCATCCCGCGTCCGGCGTTGCCAGGCGCCGGGTCGCGCCTGCAGGGACCGCCTGAGACCCGTGCCGGGAGGATGGCCGAGGAGATCCTTGTCTTCACGATCCGCTCCGCGACCGGGCTCCTGGGGCTCCTGTGCGTGCTCAGGCTGCTGGTGTTGCCGGCCCGGTCCTACCGCTACGAGCCGACCTTCTACCTGATCGCCAAGCTCACCGACTGGCTGATCCGGCCGATGAACCGGGTGTTGCCCGGCATCTGGGGCTACGAGACCGCGCCGGTGATCGCCGCCACCCTCAGCTACGCGGCGGGGTACATGTTCCACTGGTGGCTCCAGGAGACGCCGCTACAGGAGGAGGCCGGGATCCTCGTCGGGGCCTCGCTCGTGCTCGGGATGGCGCAGTTCTTCAGGACGGTGATCTACGTCCTCATCGCCGTGGTGATCATCCACGTGATCATCTCCTGGGTGAACCCGGGCGCGCCGCTCGCCTACCTCTTCCGCGAGTTCTCCGACCGGGTGCTTGCGCCGTTCCGCCGCATCATCCCCCCGGTCGGCAACTTCGACTTCACGCCGATCGCGGCGATCTTTGTCGCCCAGGTGGTGCTGATCGCGCTGGACCACATGGAGCGGACGATGCTGTTCCTGCCGTGAGGCTCGCCGACGGGATAGGCTTCCGCCCGGCGGTGTTCGCCCACCACGGCGGCGCCGCAACCGCGGCGAGGATCGCCCGGGCCGACGCGCTGCTCGTGGTCGATGTCGGCGACCGCAGGCCGAGGCTGCCGGCCGCGGCCGAGCGGACCGTCCGCGCGGCGGCGGGAAGGGACCGGGAGAGGAAGGACGGAGACCCCGGCCTCGCCACGCTCGACGACGGGACCGTGGTGGCCACCGCGAGGTTCGACCCGACGGCCGCCGCCTTCGCGAACCTGGAGGCGGTCGGCCGCGCGGCGAGGGCCGTGCTGCGCCGGGATCCCGGGCGGATTGCCGTGGCCCTTCCGGCGCTCCCCGGGCGGCTGGGCAAGGCTGTCGCCGAGTCGGTCACCTACGCCCTTGCGGTGAACGCCGCGGAGTTCGACACGCTGAAGTCCCGCCCCAAAGGGCGGGAGGGGCGGCGCCAGGTCGACATCTTCGGGGCCGGGGAGTGTCCCGCGCAGCTGGCGGTCGCCGAGGGGAACCTGATCGCGCGGGCACTGACCGCGGCGCCGGGGAATGTGCTGGACCCGTCCGTCTTCCGCCAGGTCGCGGAGCTGGTCGCCGGGGAGCGCGGCCTTGCGTTCCGGTCGCTGGACAAGGCCGCGTTGCGCAAGGAAAAGGCGGGGGCCTTCCTGGCGGTCGCCGACTCGACCCCTGGCCCGGCCCACGTGGTCCGCCTCTCCCGCCGCGTCCCGAGGGCCAAGTTGCGGGTCGCGCTGATCGGCAAGGGGGTGTGCTTCGACACCGGGGGGTACAACCTCAAGGGCGGCGCGCACCTGAGGGACATGCACACCGACATGGCGGGCGCCGCGGCGGCCCTGGGCGCCGCGGCCGCGCTCGCGCGCATGGGCGCCCCGGCCGACATCGACTGCTGGCTTGGGCTCGCCGAGAACCACATCGGCCCGGACGCCGTGCGGCCGGGCGATGTCATCCGCTCGCACTCCGGGAAGACGGTCGAGATTGTCGACACCGACGCGGAGGGCCGGCTGATCCTCGCGGACCTGCTGTCGATGGCGACGGCGGGGCGGCGGCGGCCGCACGTCGCGGTCACGTTCGCGACGCTCACCGGGTCGATGGTCCAGGCGCTGGGGAAGCGCTACTCGGGGCTGTTCGCGACGCGGGATCGCCACGCCGAGCTTGCCCTGGCGGCCGGGCGGGCGGCTGGCGAGCGGCTGTGCCGCTTCCCGATGGACCGCGACTACCACCGGGGCCTGGAGAGCAAGGTGGCGGACATCCTGCAGTGCGCGCGCGAGGGTCCCGCCGACCACATCCTGGCGGCGCGATTCCTCGGGGAGTTCGCGCACCCCCGGGTGTCCTGGCTCCACGTCGACCTGTCGGCGGCGATCTGTCCGGGCGGCCTGGGGGCGGTGGCGGACCGGACCACCGGGTTCGGCGTGCGGTGGGCCGTCTCCTTCGTGGACGCCCTTTGCCGGGCGCGGGCACGGTGAGAAGGCCGCCGCTCCTCGCGCGGCTCCTGCGGGCGAGGGGCCGGGGTCGCGCCTCGGTGGTCGCGAGCATCACGGCGCCTGCCGACCCCGGTCGGCAGGCCGAGTGGAAAAAGGCGGGGCTCAACCTCATCGAGGTGCGCAGCGACCTGGCAAGGACGCCGCTGCCACTTGCCGCGTGGCGAGGCGCCGCCGAGGGCGTGCTGCCGATGCTCTTCACGTCGCGGTCGGTCCCGCAGGGCGGCCAGGACCGCCGGCTTGCCAAGACGCGGCTGCGGCAGCTCCACGCCGCCGGTTCCCTGTTCGATGCCGTCGACGCGGAGCTGCCAATGCCACCGGACGGGCTGCGGGAGCTGCTCGGCCACTGCCGCGAGCAGTCGTGCGTGACGGTGGTCTCCTTTCACGACCACCAGGGGATTCCACCCCGCGACACGCTGGAGCGGATCCTGGCGCGCGCGCTGGAGACGGGGGCGGACATCGTCAAGATCGCGGCGCGGGTCGACACCCCCCAAGCGCTCGGGACGCTCGCCGCCTTCATGGGCGAGCATTCCCGGGAGAACCTCGCGGTCCTCGGCATGGGACGGCACGGCCGCCTTTCGCGGGCCTTGCTCCCCACGTTGGGGTCGCTGTTCACGTTCGCGCACGTCGGCGCGCCGACGGCGGAGGGGCAGATGAGCCTGGAGGAGACCCGGCGGCTGTGCGCCCTGGTGCAGAAGCTCAGCCGCTAGCCGGGGGTGGCCGCGTCGTTCGCCCCCTTTCCCGGGGAGTCGGACGGCGGCGGCCCGGGCCGAGGCCCGTCCTCCGGGCCGCTCCCGACCCGGGCGGCCAGACGCTCCATCTCGCGCTCGACGCGCTCGATGCGCCGCGCCAGCTCCTGGTGCGCCTCCCGAACCGGCTCCGGGATCTCCCGGGACATCTTCTCGATGCTCTCCTCGTCGTGCGCGTACGCCCTGAAGCTCTTCGACGTCTCGTCGGGCTTGCCGACAATCTTCCCCGGGATGCCCACGACCGTCGAGTTCGGCGGGACCTCCTTGACCACGACGGCGTTCGAGCCGATCTTGGAGTTCTCCCCGACAGTGAACGGCCCGAGGATCTTGGCGCCGGCCCCGACAATCACCCCCTTCTCCAGCGTGGGGTGCCTCTTCCCCTTGAAGGTCTGGGTCGTCCCTCCCAAGGTGACGCCCTGGTAGATCGAGACGTCGTCGTGGATCTCGGCGGTCCCGCCGATGACGACCCCCATCCCGTGGTCGATGAACACGCGCCGCCCCATCTTGACACCGGGGTGGATCTCGATGCCGGTGAGGAAGCGCGCGATGTGGGAGAGGAAGCGGCCGAGCCACTTCATGTGGTTGCTCCACAGCCAGTGCGACATCCGGTGGAAGAGCACCGCGTGCAGGCCCGGGTAGCAGAAGATGATCTCGGGGTACGAGCGCGCGATCGGGTCCCGCTCAAGGTAAATGTCCAGCTCTTCCTTGACTCTCTCAAACATCGCAGTCTCCGCCCCGCCCTGGCCAGGCCCGCATGCCCGCGGAACGCCGCGCGGGTCCGAGACCCCGGCATGCCGGGGCGATTCTAGCCTAAGCGCCGGGCATGGCAGAGGAGCGGGACCCCTTGGGCGAGGACGAGCGGCGCTTTGTCGCGGCGGCCAGGGAGGTGGTCCGCCAGCGGATCCGCGACAACGGCGGCTGGCTGCCGTTCGAGGAGTACATGGACACCTGCCTGAACCACCCGACGGTCGGGTACTACGGCGCCTGGGTGCGCGGCCTCGGGACGGACGGGGACTTCGTCACCGCCCCGGAGATGGGGGACCTGTTCAGCCGGGTGGTCGCCGGGAAGCTGGCCCCGCTGGTCCGGGAGAACGGGGGCGGTTTCCTGGAGATCGGCGCCGGCAGCGGGAGGTTCTCCAGGCGGATGGCGGAGGCGGCACGCGACGAGGCCGCCGGGGTGCGCGCCCACCACATCCTGGAGACCAGCGCCCCGATGCGGCGACTGCAGGCCGCGACCCTCGGGGAGCTGGCCCGCGCGGCGGACATCCGCTGGATCGACGGCATCCCGACAGGATTCTCCGGCGTGGCATTCGCCAACGAGGTGGTCGATGCCCTGCCCTGCTCGATCTTCCGGCGCACCGGGGACGGATGGGCGGAGCGGGGGGTCGCCATTCAGGGTGACGAGATCGTCTGGTCCGACCGGTGGCGGGATCCCGGCGGCCTACCCCGGCGCCTGGGGAAGATCGAGGCGGAGGAGGGTTACCTCGCCGAGGTCAACCTCAGGGGCGAGGCCTTGGTCCGCTCGGTCCTGGAGGGGTTCGACCAAGGGGTGCTGGTCATCGTCGACTACGGGTTCAGGCGCGCCGAGCTCCACCACCCGCAACGCTCCTGCGGGACGCTGATGTGCCATCGCCGACACCGGGCGTTTTCGGACCCCCTGCGCTGGCCGGGGATCTGCGACATCACGACCCACGTCGACTTCACCGGGCTCGCACAGGCCACCCGGGAGGTCGGCGGGAGCGTGCTCGGGTTCTGCGACCTGTCGGACTTCCTCCTTGACACGGACATGTTGGCCGGGCTGGTGGACGACCTGCGCGACGCGCCGACGGGCGACCCGCGCGCGGCGGAGCTGAAGCGACTGCTGATGCCCCATGAGATGGGGCAGCTGTTCAAGGTGCTCGCACTGGGGGTGGGCAACGCGGTCGCGCCAGCGATGGGACGCCGGCCGCGCAACCTTTGAACGCAGGGGACCGACATTCGCGGTCACGGTGATGTCGACCGCCCTGGCTGCGCGCCGCGGAGCACCGGGCACACACTGGCGGGGCTGGTCGCGCCAGGACCCTGCCTGATCCCGGTCTGCCGACCGCAGGGCGACACCGAGACCGCGAACCCGGTGAGAACGGCACGTCACTCCCTGTCTCCCGCGTGGGCGGACAGGCACCAATCCCCCGGACGGGCACACGGCAAGCCCTGGGTGTTGCCCTTCCCGGAACAGGGGCCTCCGTTTCCGGGGACGCGACCAACCCGGTGGCAAGCCGGCAGACTGATGGGCCTACCGGGTCGCGGTCATCGCGCGCTTCGCGATGTGGGTGCAAAGCGACGGGATTCCCGGCACCCAGAACGCAGGGTCGTCCGTCGGCCAGATGAGTCCCACGGAAAACAGCTCATCGATGGCGTCTTGCACGTTCCGATCCCCTGTCAGGACCGGCTCCAGCCCCGCCCCCAGTTCCGCCTCCGGCAGCGCACCGTCGCCGCCGATGGCGTGGAACGCCTTCGAGACGGCCTGTGCCTCGGACAGTATCTTTCGGTTGTTGATCTCCCGCACGCGGTCCCCGTACAACTCCTCCCGCTGCCTGTTCGCCGCGCACACGCCGGCCTGGGCGTCCTCCAACCCGATGTGGTCCGCGTTGGGGTCACGCTCAATGGCGGCCTCCCACGACTGCTCACCCACCAACTGGATGAAGTACGGATAGCCTTGGCTCTCCGCCACCAGGTACTCCAGCGCGTCCGGGGCGAGCGGCAGACCCGAACTCTCCGCCGGCAGCGACAGGGCGGCCCGGGTGTCGTCCTGGAACTCCAGTCGCCCAAGTCTCACCCGGGTCGCGCGCTCCCAGAAGCTGGCGCCGACACGGCTGAGGTTCGCCCGAAGCCCCGGCGTGCCGGCCAGCACGAGCAGAAGCGGAACCCCGCCACCGACACACTCCTGCACGGCATTCAGAAGGCACTTCGCTATGTCGGGCGGCAACTCGTGTGCCTCGTCAACAAACAGCGCGACCGGCTTGCCCTTCTTCGCCATCAGGCGCAGGATCTCCTCGGCCACCGGACTGACAAAGTCAGGGTCGTACACGATCTTCAGCTTGCCGCAAATCGCCTTGAGCGTGACCTCCCCTTTCATCCGGGATTGGTCGATGACGCCGGATGCCAGGTGCCTGATAAACGTTTCGGTGCTGTTGCCCCAGTTGCTCGGGTTCAGCGCGCGAACCTGGGCGCCCCGCTTGGTTGCCTGATCCCTGATCTCCCGCAGGAGCACGGTCTTGCCGGTGCCACGGGGACCGTAGAGGACAACCATGCCACCGGGTCTCCTGTCGTCAAGCCGACCCACCCGTCTGAACAACACACGCTCCGCATCCTTGTGCCCCGCCCGGTGCGGGGGGATTTCCCCCCCGCCGGGTGTGAACGGGTTTTTCCTCTCTTGGTCCATGGGCGGAATGATAGCCGACTTTCTCCTCCGCCCGGCTCCTTGGCGGCGTCTCCGGCATCGGTCACGCGCGCCCCGGCGGGGGTGCTTGATCAGGCGTACGGGTTTTCCGCCTGGCGGAACAGGAGCTTGGGCGCGGCGCCCTCCATCCCGAGCTGGCGCGTGAGCGCGCGGGCCAAGTAGCGCCGGTAGTCGTCGCCGATCCGGTCGAGGGCGTTGCCGTGAATCACGATCGACACCGGGCTGTTGCCGCCTTGGTGCGCGTAGCGCAGCTTCGGTCTCACCTTCCCGGACATCGGTGGGGGGTTCTCCTTTAGTACCTCCCTCAGCGCGCGTCAGCGCCGCCGTCGAGAACGACCGGGTCGCGTCCCGGTGCGCAAGGTCGACCGCCCCGAGGAGGTCCGACGCCCGAAACCTCCCTGAGATCGCCGAGGTCGCCACCGGTGCCCCCGCCGGATGCGCCGACAGCTCCCGCGCGGACGCGCGCCGGGTCTTGCGGCGGTCCCTCGGGTCGACCAGGTCCCACTTGTTGAGCACAAACACCAGCGCCTGCCCGGCCTCCGACACCGGCGGATGATCTTCCGGTCCTGGGCACTCGGCATCGCCGACGCGTCCAGCACGCACAGCGACACGTTGGCCCGCTTGACCGCGTCCACGGTGCGGGAGGTCGCCGCCTGCTCCACCTGCTCGCGGACCTGCGTGCACGTCGCAACCCGGCGGTGTCGAGCAGCGTGTGGCACCACCCACCGTGCTCGAACGCGACCTCGACGCTACGAGCAGCCCGCGGACGTTGTCGCCGCGCGACGCGGAGATCGCCGCCATCCCGGGAAACCCCAACGCGTGGAACTCCGCGCACGCCTCCGCCGCCGGCCGCCCCTCCGTCTTGTTGACGACAAGAAGGACCCGTCCGGGGCCGGGGACCTTCCGCGCCCAGTCCAGGATCTCGCGGTCCACCGGGTGGCGCCCCACCCGCGCGTCCACCACAAACAGCACCAGGCCGAAGCGGCTGTTGATGCCCCATGAGGTGGGCCAGCTGTTCAAGGTGCTTGCGCTGGGGGTGGGCGACACGGGCGCACCCGCCATGGGACGCCGGCCGCGCAACCTTGAGCGCAAGGGGCGAGCACCACGGTCACGGTGAGGTCGGCGGACACCATGGGGGGCGCACGCCAAAACCCCGCAACGGTGACGCGGACCCCGACCGGGTCTGTTGGGTTATCATCAACGCAATGGACCACACAAAAAACCCGTTTGCCCCGAGGATGGGGATCGCCCCGCCGCTCCGTGCCGGCCACGAAGAGGCCGTATCCGTCTTGGAGGACGGGCTGGAGCGGATTTGCGACGGCGAACCCGGTGGGGGTGTCGTCCTGTACGGCCCGCGCGGCAACGGCAAGACCACGCTCCTCAGGGAACTGTTCCAGAACGCGCGGGAGATGGACGTCACGGCCTGCACCCTGCTCACCACCCGGATGCGCGGCGGTGCGGGCACGCTCACCGGGGCGCTGGATGCCGGAAGAAAGTCGGGACTGGGGAAAATCCGCAGGGTGGAGGGGGGACTGTATGACTTCCGCCTGAGCGTGGAGTTCGCGAAGGACGAGGAGGAGGAGGAGGAGGTCGCGATCAAGCCGGCGCTGGTGTCGCTGCTGGACAAGTCGCCGGTCGTCCTGATCGTGGACGAGGCGCACGAGATGCCGGCCGAATCCGGGGCGGAGCTGCTTCAGACGGCGCAGGACCTCATGCTGATGATGGG
>CAZZIL010000145.1:0-2391 GCA_964654265.1 uncultured Gammaproteobacteria bacterium
TCGCGTTTTCGCTCTCGGGCGAACCCGGGTCCGCGCGGCGGAGAAACTCCCGCACCGGTTCTTCGCAGGCTGCCCGTTCCAACACCATGGCAAGCGCGTAGGGCGACTCCGCGAACAGGCGAACGTAGCGCCCGACATGACGTTGCGCCGTCTCCCGATCCCCTGCCTGGTGTTCCAGCCCGACTGCCAGCGCCAGCGCCCGCAATAGCGTCCGGCGGAAGGCGCGCTCCTCCGCGGCTGCGAGGTAGCCGCGCAGGAGGTTCCGCGCCTCGTCATGGCGTCCCGTGGCGACGAGCAGCCGCGCACGCGCTTCCGACACGCTCTCGACCTCCCGCCAGCTCTGTTGTTCCGCATCGACGCACGACTCGGTGGTCGTCGGCAGCGACGCCCGCCGCCACGCGCGCCCGGCTTCCTCGACGCGGTTCGCCATCGCCAGCGCCGAAACCCTCGCGGCCGCCAGCAGCCTCGCGTACGCCGGCATGCCGGCCGTCCGGACGCGGACCAGCAGCTTCCCGGCGAACGCCGCGACCTCGTCGGCGCTCCCGGACGCCAGCCCGATCTGAGTGAACAGGCTGAGCGTGGTGGCGAACGACGAGAAGGGCACCCCTTCCTCCGTCAACACCCTCCGGATCCCGCCCGGCTCCACGGCGGACGCCGGGTCGCGTTCCAGGACGAGTTCCATCCGGGCCACTTCGCAGGACAGCATCGCGACCGGATCGAGCAGCAGGTGCTTCCGGGCCACTCGGCGGGCCTTGCGGAAGCGCGCTTCGGCATCGTTCACCTGTCCGCGCATGAAGTGGATCTGCGCCTGCAACAGGTCGGCGTAGAAGGCGATGTAGCTGCTTCCGCGAAGCAGTACCCTCGCCGCGGAGAGCCGCTCGAGGGCCGGGTCGAACTCGGCCCCGATGAAGTGCAGCACGCTGAGCGCGTACTCGAAGTAGCCGCGTGTGGACGCATCCAGCCGGCGTGACCGGCGGTGTCCGGCGGCGTCGTCCTCGAACGCCCCAATCCGCGGCGAACCGAGCGACTCCCCACCGTAGAGCCACATGGCGCCGCGCACGATGCAATCGTCCACATGAAGGTCGCCGTCCGTGTCGTCCCCGTCGCCGCCTCCGCGCGCCCCCGCCGGCGCGCACTTCGCGTAGAGCGCACGCGCCTCGTGGTGCCGCCCGGACAGGGTCAGGTGGATGCAGCGCGCGAGGCCCAGGCGCGGCGAGGCCGTCACGACGGCCTCCGGCAGCAGCCCGTTGGCCGCGCGGTACTGCGTTGTCCCGTGGCGCACCCACAGCCGGACGCCGCCGGCCCGCTCGAAGATCGTCCCGGCCAAGTGCGCATCGCCGCCTTGCACCGCGTGACGCATGGCCGCGACGGTCTCGCCGCGACGGGCCAGGGCGACCGCGATGCGCCGGTGGATCGTCCTGGCGCGATCGGCGTCCTCCCGGAACCGTTGCGCGGCGCAGTGCTCCCGCACCAGCGCATGCAGGCGCCAACTGCGCGTCCCCCGGGTCCGCACCGGTTCGAGCAGACCGTCGAGCAGGCCCAGGGACCGCACCCGCCGCAACGCGTCGCCGGACGTCAGCGTCTCCTCCAGCAGCGCATCGTCCATCCAGCCGAACAGTCCCAGGTCCAGGACGGCATCGCGCTCGTCCGGCGGGAGACCGGCGAACAGCCTCGACTCGATCCAGTTCGCCGACACCCCGGCCCCGTCGGCGCCGCTCCCGGTTCCCGGATCGCCGCCGTTGCGCGACACCCGCAGCGCGAAAGGCCAACCGGCGGAGCGACTGGCCTCCCGCGCCAGCGCGCGCCGCGACAGGCCGTGTCCGAAGAACGCCGAGACATCGCCCAGCGAGAAACGCAGGTCCCCGGTTCCGAGAATCTCCGCGCGACCCTCCAGCACCGGCCCAGCCACGTTCAGACCGGATGGAAGACGCCGTCCCGACAGGGCCAGGTGAAGGTTCGGCGGGCCCCGCCGCAGCAGGAACTCGACCAACGACACACACGACGGGTCCGTCAGCTCTTCGAGGTCGTCGAGGGCGATCACGAACGGCCGGGGCCGCGACTGAACCTCCCGGGCCACGATCTCGACCCGGCTCACCGCAGGGTCGACCGGATCCCCTTCGGGGGACGCGTCGCCGACGGCCAGACCCGCGCTTGCGCAGGCAACGGCGAGATAGGTGTCCAGAGCCTCGGGAGCGTCGGTCCCATCCAGCGACAGCCAGGCGACCGCCACGCCGTCGGCCCGCAGCCGGCGGCAGCACTCCGCAAGCAGCACCGTCTTGCCGAATCCCCCGCCGGCGTGGAGGACGGTCAGCCTGCGGCGCGTCGGCATCGCCCGGTCCACCAGCTCCGGGCGGTGGAGGTAGCCCGCCACCCGCTCGGGGAGCCTCACGC
>CAZZIL010000146.1:0-3448 GCA_964654265.1 uncultured Gammaproteobacteria bacterium
TGTGTTGAGCACACCATGGCGATGCGGGTGGATGTCTTGCGCATGCTCATTGCCTACCTGCGCCAGAGGGAGCAGTTCGGCGCCCGGGAGGTGATCCCCGGAGACGCCAGAAGCCTTCTGGAGGACTTCATCGATGGAGAGGACCACTGTGCCCCGATGCTCCACCTGGGGAACTCGGTCCCGTCCCTTCATGAGTACGACCCGCGCTGGATGGTCAGGCACCTCCCCAAGGTGTTCCCCGAGCGTGCGGACAGGCGTGACCTCTTCGTCGCGGCGTGGACTGGCTACCTCCAGGCAACTCTTCCTGACGCTAGGGTGTTCACAGTCCCCGAGGTGAGGGAGCTCTACAGACGGGGTCTGGCCCTTGACCGGCGGCAGGACGAGCCGTACAAACCCCGGCGGTACACCGACTACGAGCTGGGAATCGCCGAGCACTTCGCCCTCGCCTGCATGGAGTGCGAGGACTTCGGCCCTGAGGATCCCCTGCTCATGGAGTTCCTCGGGAAGCGCAACACCGGGCAGCTCAGGGAGTTCGTCGAGGTCGTCGGGAAGCGGGTTGGCAGCAGGGAACCCCGCACGACCGACCACATGCGCAGGTGCCTGCCCGCGATCTGGGAGTGGATGCTGGAGAACTGCGAGGAGCCGTCGCTGTTTGCCGAGTTCGGGCGCTGGATGGGGGCGCACGCCGGACTCATGGACACCGTCACCCTCGCCCGGCTCGCAAGAAGGACGCTCAGGAAGAGTGGGGGGAACCTTGAGTGGCCCTACCGGCTCACCGCCTCGGTTGTCGAGATGACCCGCGCCGCTCCCGAGGAGATGCGCGAGGTCGTCGACCTGTTCATGGGCTCGGACATAATCGGGTACGGCTTCGTATTCGAGCACATCAGGGATGAGGGCAAGTGGCTTGAGGCAACAAGAATCCTGCTTGCCCGCGACGACGCGGGCGAGCAGGGACGCACCCGGCTCCGGGAGATTGAGCGCATGCTACAGCCGGACGGGGGTGCTCCCGCCGCAAGGCGGACCGTTCCCCGAGCCCCGGACCTCACCGAGGGGAGCACGCGCGCGGCATGATTTACTTTGTTGGCGCGGGCCTCAGCATTGACGCAGGAGTTCCGGGGATCGCGGGTCTGCAAGACAGGATCCACGATGGGTTCTACTGGGACCGGGTGCACGGCAAGGCGTACCGTGCCGCCCTTGAGCAGTTGGAGATGGATCCCTTGCTCAGTTCGGGGCGTCCCGCGGGCCGGCGGGAGTCCAATGTGGAGGCGTCAGACGTCCGGTTGGAGGAGCTGATCGATGTGCTCAACTCGGCGGGGGAGCTGCCGGGTTGCCCCCGAGATGCCAAGCCGAGGTTGCGAAGGGCGGTGATGGCGACAATTGGGGAGAGCCTGAACCTGGACGGAACCAACCCCGGTTCGCCAAGATACTACGTGCGCCTCATCCGGCGCGCAATCCGGCGGGGTTTCCCGGTGCATGTCTTCTCCGCCAATTTCGATCTCGGCATCGAGTTGCTGGCGCTTCAGGGTTACGCGGTGGAGACGGGTTTCGCGGGCCACGGCCCGGAACACCGCTGGGAGAGGATTCGGTTCCTGATGGGGGCCTTGGGCACGCAAGTGTTCCTCTACAAAATGCACGGGTCGCTGAACTGGGTGCTCGGAGAGGACGGCAGGCTGTGGGCGCTTGACCCTCGCGGCTTCAAGGACATCGAGCGGGCGGTGGTCGTCCTCGGCAAAAGGGCGAAGGAGGCCGGGGAGTTCCCCGAGCCGTACTGGTTTTACCGGGGGCTCTTCTTGATGATCGCGGTCCAGGCGCGACAGATCTTGATCATCGGGTATTCGTTCCACGACGTCGGGATAAACGCGATGCTGGCGGAGTTCGCCGCGCAACCCGAGTGCGATAGAATCTGCGTGCTGTCGAAGTTCCCGGACTCGCCGGAGCGGGAGAAGGAATTTGCCAGGATCAGGAAGGCCCTTGGGGGGAGCAACCGCGTTCAGTTCATCTCCGGCACCGCGGAGAACCTGTCGCGCGGGGATTATGATCACCTGCTGTGTTCAGGGCATGTCTTCCCGGGGGCTTAGCGCAGGCATTTCCCGGTGTCGGGCGGATATCTCCTCCCGTCCGGGGGGAAAGTCGGCCACAATCATCACACCAGGTCTGATCGCGCGCGCCCGGCGTGGGGTGTCTGTCCGAGGACGCGGCGGCAACCACATGGCCGCCCCCGATCGCTGTGATGTCCATGCCTGGTCGTCCTGTCCCGCTGTTGCCAAGGCGGGGATTGTGTCCGTTGCCGGGAGGCGGGACCGTCCGAGGCGGCATCCGGGTTGCGGCAGACCTTGCCTCAACCCACCCCTCGGTGACGACTCTGGTCATGCGGGGCCGGCGACGCCGACAATGCTTGACCCTTCGGTCTGCACGAGCGGTTTCGGGAGGCGGTCTGCGGCCCGCACAGCCTCGCCCGGCAGACGGCCTAGAGTTCTCCGGTGAAGGAGACGGACATGGGGGCGAAGGCCGACCGCAAGGTTACCCGAAAGGGCACTGACCGGGGCCCGGCCCCCGGGGTCCCGGGAACCCTCGCCCGGTGGCTGAGTCGAATGGCCTGAAACGACCCTTGCGGATCACTCCTCCCACGGACCGTTGATGGTCCGCCCGTCGCTGTGCGGCAGGTCGCACCAGCCCGGCAACACCGGGGGATACTCCGCGCACACAGGGCAGATGCACGGGTCCTCCTTGAACGCGCGCGAACATTCCCGCGGGTCCTCGATCAGCTTCGTCTGCACGTCAAATCCTGCGTCCATCGCCGTCGCCGTCTCCAGCATCGCCTCCCTCAGTCCTGGCGAGATGCCCGTCCGCCACCTGTTCCAGCCCTTGCGCACCATATCGAACTCCGCCACTGTCGGCGCCCGCCTGTGGTCCCGCCTCGGCACGAACGTGAGTGGCAACTCTACCCAGTACGCCCAGAACACCAGTCCGCGCGCCAAGTCCGGCCGCGAGAACTTCGCCCACGTGCGCGGGATCAGTATCTTCCCGCGTCTCCCCTTTCTCTTGCCCATGTCTTCGTCCCCAGGATTGTTCCCGCCCATCATACCGCAACAGAGCGAACAAGACAAGCCCCCGCGCGATTTTCCGCTTACCCCGTCAACAGGTATTTGTCTGCCCGCATTCGCCCGTTGCCGCAGAATCGATCACCTTTATCTGCCCGGGTCAAAGAACTAAGCGCAACGCCTCTTGTTTCCAGGAGGGGCGAACGAGAGAACTAAGCGCGACAACCCACCGGATCGGACATCCCCCAAGGGAGCTGTCGACGCTTCGGTTGACGCGGGCACCGGGGCCGCCTTCGACTACCCCGCAACGATCCGGGTGCAGATGGGCGAGGAGACGGTCATCGAGTACGAGGTTCCGAAGGAGGAGTAGGCCGGCCACGCATCGGACCCTGTTCGCCCAGGGGAGG
>CAZZIL010000147.1:0-2137 GCA_964654265.1 uncultured Gammaproteobacteria bacterium
GCCGGCGGTGCGACTTGCGCCCGCCGTCCGCGGCGGCCTCGCCCTCCGCCTTGCGCCGGGGCGGCTTCGCGTAGATGATCCCGACCACCGGGGCGCCGCGCGCGCAGGCGACCTGCAGCACGCCGCGCGACTCCCCCGGACTGTCCGGGGAGGTGCGCGTCCCCGCCTTCAGGGCCATCGGTCCCCGGCGGGTCTCCAGCGTCTCCCACTCCGCGAAGCGCC
This sequence comes from uncultured Gammaproteobacteria bacterium, assembly GCA_964654265.1. Lineage (GTDB taxonomy): Bacteria > Pseudomonadota > Gammaproteobacteria > Tethybacterales > CBDBMS01 > CBDBMS01. Next base: position 223 of record CAZZIL010000147.1, read on the forward strand.
CCTCGTCAAACAGCCCGGCGTGCCGCGCCCAGTCGCCTGAGCACGACGAGACGGCGACGGCCGCGACCAACCCGAGAAGCGTCCTCCCGACCAACCTGTGGAAAGGGCAACCCGGCAAGGGCGCACAGCGCCGCCCCTCCCCGTCCCAGGGTCCCAAGGGCAGCATTCCGCCGCCACGTCCGTTGCGTCCCATGAATCCGGATCCGACAGGCGCCCACGGCCATTATAGCGGCCGCGCCCAACCCGGGCAGGGCGGATCACCCCCCGCCCCGGCGCTGGATGGTGTCCTGGTAGAGCTTGGCGACCCCCCTGAGAAACCCCCGCAGGTCCTCGGTCGCGATCCCCGACGCCGCCGGCGACACCAGGAGCCGCACGCCCTCCGCGATCCTCAGGTGCGTCCAGACCTCCAGGTCGGCGGGGGACGCGGGGAGCACCCCCCTCCGCTCGTTGCGCCGCGCCTCCATGATCGCCCGGATCCGTTCGAGCCTGAGCCCGCCCTCGGCGAGCTGCCTGACCTGGGCCAGGTCCGCCAGGTGGTCGTCGGTGTAGTGCGCCGACCTGGTCTGGCCGACCGGCCTCTCGACCAGCCCCTCCTGGACGTAGTAGCGGATTGTCCGCAGGGGGAGACCGGTCAGCTCGCTGAGTTGCCTGGCGCTGTGGCGCCGCTCACCCATCGCCTGCGCCCGGCGGCCCCTTCATGGCCTCGTGTGCCGGTCCCCGGTCCCGGTCGGGGCTGTGCCGGCCAAGGCGCCACCGCCGCGCGCTGGAGGTGGCCAGGAGCTTGCCGAAGAGATCCTCCAGCACGCGGTGCGTCCCCGGGGCGCCGTCCACCGGGAAGTCCTCGGCCTTCCGGCCGAGCCGCGACAGCAGCACGGCGCGCAAGGCTCCCCACAGGTCGTTGGCCGCCCACCCGGCGGCCTCCAGTCTCTCGCACACCCGGGAGAGTCCGCTGTCCAGGGCGCGCCTGGCTTCCTCCCACGAGCGCGCGGAAAGGAAGGCGAGGGGGGTGTCGCTTGCCGGCTCCGTCGGCGCCGCAAGTCGGGCGTCGAGTCGGGACATGAAGACGGAGTGGCCGAATTTGCGGTCGCTGTCAGGGTCTTCGAGCCGCCGACGGCCCCTGACCACCGTTCCCCGCTGTCTGGCACCCATCCACATATCAGCGGCAGGGTCGTCAAGCCCGGTCAGGATGTCGCCGGCGCCCCGGAGCCTTCCGTAACCGCCATACCCCGCGGCCATCATGGGCCGGATGACGGTCGCCTCGGTCTCGCCGAGGTCCTTCGCCTCCCGCTCCACGACGCCCACCAGCGACACCTCGGCGGTGACAAGCCCGTGTCGGACCGAGATCTCCTCCCGCCTCTTGGGGTCGCCCTCCAGGCCGTGCTGGCGCTGGGCCACCAGCTTGGCCATGTCGAGACCGTCCCCGTCCGACGCGGACAGGTCGATCGCGACGTCGGTGTCGTCGCCGATCCGCGCGCAAAACCTTGTCGGCGCCGCCTCCCCGGAGAACCGGGCGAACACGCCCATGGTCACGCCCCTGAAGACCGCCTGCCCGGCCGGCGAGCACCACTCGGGGTCGGCGCCCTCCCAGGAGAACGAGGAAAGCCGCCTGTCGGGTGTCGCCAGCCGCAGGGCGATCTCCTCCGCCAGCGGTCCCGGCGCATCGCCGGGGGCCGCGAAGAGCGCAACCCCGCCCGTCTCCCCGGGCAGCGCCTGGAGCAGGTCCGCCCGCGGCGCGCCACCGACCGCCACCGCGAACAGGCGGTGGCGCCCCTCGCGCAACCGGTCAACGATGGCGCCGCCCCGGTGCACAAGCCCGTCCGACAGCAGCAGGATGTCGGTCCCCGGCCGCGCGCCGGCCAACGCCTGCCCCAAGGCGGCATGGAGGTTTGTGCCGCCCATGTCGCCGCGGATTTCA
>CAZZIL010000148.1:0-5878 GCA_964654265.1 uncultured Gammaproteobacteria bacterium
CACGCGGCGCTTGGTGTCCGACCACTGCGACAGCCGCACACGGTCCGAGAGACTGTCGAAGGCTGTCACGCCCGTCTCCTTCAGCGCGACGTCCAGGTCCGTGCCGACGCGCCGCAACACGATGTCCGTGAGAGAGATCCCCTCGCCCATCAGGAGGGTGTCCTCCCCGGCATCCGCTGACACGCCGCCCACCGTCAGCTCGTCCAGCACCGTGTCGCGGCCGTCGCCGCGGTTGAACACGTAGACGTCGCTGCCGCCACCGCCGCGCAGGGTATCGTCACCGGCCCCGCCATCCAGCGTGTCATGCAGGGCGACCGACTCCGTCAGCGCCGACACCAGTGTCGTCCTCCCGGGCACCAGCGACAGCTGCGACAGCTCATAGTGCCCGCCATCCTCGAAGTCCAGCGCCTCGATGCGCGCACGGTCGCCCGTCGACCCGAAATGGTTCACCACGCGGTAGCGCGCGTTCAGCTCGTTGTTCTCGCGTCCCAGAAGGATCACCACCAGATCGTTGCCGTCTCGCCGCAACCGGACGTTGTCCGCCGACCACCCGGTGACCACGCGAATCCGGTCCGCGGCACCCCCGGCACCCTCGCGATCCTCGTCGATCTTGTCCTGTCCCGTCTGGGGCCCCAAGTAGTAGAGGTCCGATCCGGCGCCGCCGGCCAGTGTGTCGTCTCCGCCCAGATCCGCGCGGAACGCGTCGCTACCCGCGCTTCCGTCCACGACATCTCTCCGAGAAGTGCCACGTAGCAGGATCCCGGGAACGTCCAGCACCGGGATCACCGACCCGTCGCGCCCGACCAGAGTGTCATCGCCGTCACCGCCGATGTACTGCGCATCACCCGCAAGGCCGATGAACTCCTCCCACGTGTGGGTGGTGTCCCCGAACTCGAAGCGCTCAATGGGTCGCCCCGAGACATCCCAGTCCTGGACTGTCACCGTGTTCTCAAGGCTGTCGAACGCCCAGCGGCGGTGCTCCGCGTTGCGATACACCCAGTCCTGACGGAACTCCCGGTTCGACCACTTGGTCAGGTAGTCTTGGAGTGCGATCACCAGGTCGCCGCCCACAAAGCGCAAGGCGATGTCGCGGCGAGGATCGAGCTTCCGCATCTGCGACTCACCGCTCACGAACCTCACGGTGTCTGTGCCGCCATCTGCGGTCTCAACGACCACATCGTGATCCGCGTGGTAGCCGAACACATAGGTGTCGTCGCCGCCAGCACCCCTCAGGTTATCCGAGCCGGAAAGTCCCGTCAGCACGTTCGGCCCGTTGTCACCGATCAGCACATCGGCCTGGCGGCTTCCAATCACGCGCTCGATCCCGCTGACGGTCCCGATCACCAGTATCTTTCCATGTTCGTCAGACGCCAAAAGGAACCCGCTCCCCAAATCGACCTGAATCCCCTTCTGTTTGGTCTCCGTCATCAAAGTGTCTGCGTCACCCTCGCCACCATCCAGCGCAAGGTCGTGTTCATCAAACACCAAAGTGTCATCCCCGGGGCCGCCCATCAACCGGTCCGCGCCCTCGCCGCCCACCAGATAGTCATCCCCTGAGCCTCCAAGCAACAGGTCGTCGTCGCGCTCGCCGTACAACTGGTCCGCATCGTCGCCTCCCTCAAGGACATCGTCTGCCGCACCGCCCCAGAGTTCGTCCTCACCCGCACCGCCCACCAAGCGATCCGAGCCGCCGCCGCCAAACAACCGATCCCGATCCCCGCCGGCGCGCAAAACATCGTCGCCTCCCATCCCGAGGTACAGATCCCGACCCTCGCCGCCGCGCCAATCGTCCGCCGTGTCGCTCCCCAAGACTCCGGCGTCCGCCAGAATGTCCGGACCCAGACCCAGCTTCGCGGCGCGAGACAGGACCACACCCCACCCCAAGGCGAACTCCATCTCCTCCTCGGAAAGCCTTAGGGTGGTCGCCACCGTGGATTCGCCATCACCCAAGGTCAGCCGCCTCAGGTCAAGGCGCGGGCCGTCCACGAAGTCCAAGATCTCCACGAAACCCCGCCCGTTCTCACCGAAGTGTTCCGTGATGAGCAGGGAATCCGTCGTGACGGACCCATCCGCGCCCAGAAGTGTCACACGCAAGTCATTACCCGCCCGAGACAGTCTCACTCGGTCGCTCTCCGTCCCGGCCCCCAAGAGTATCTTGTCCATGCCGCCGGCGCCTTCGCGATCCTCGTCAATGGTGCTTGTCCCGGTACCGGACCGCAACCGGTAGATGTCGTCTCCACCGCCACCGCGCAAGACATCGCCACCGCCAGAACCATCGAACACGTCTTGGCCAGAGGTCCCCGCGATCGTGTCCGGTTGACCCGATCTTCCCCGCCGAGCAAGCTGGTCGGCAACCAAGGATCTTTCACCGTCTGTCAAGGTCAGTCCAGTCAAAGACAACGCCCCTCCCTTGGCCAGCACCAACCGCTCCACCACACCGGCGGTGCCGGATGTGGAGAACTGTCCCTTCACCTGAATGCTTGAGCCGTCCTCCAACAGGCGCACGATGAGGTCGTCCCCCGCTCTCTCAACCTCCACCCCGTCAGCCCCGGCCACGCGCTCGACAAAAATCTTGTCGTCCCCGCCGCCTGTCGCGCCTTCGTCCACCGTATCCGCCCCTGTCGCCAAGCCCAGATAATAGGTGTCATCGCCTAGGCCGCCATCCAGCGTGTCATCGCCCCCCGCATCGGAATCGAACACGTCATTGACGGATCCCACCGCCCCTTGCAGGATGTCCGCCCCTGACGTGCCCCGAATACGCGTGACACCCGAGGTGCCCGGTGTGCGGTCCAGCGCGTCATGACTGGGAAAGGCCGCAGTCAGCACCTGATCTATCTCCCCGCGATTCGCAATGAACCGCAGGAACTGCTGCGCGGTGTCCAGGTCAGAGACCAAGTCGCTGACACCGCCCTGAGGAAGACCGGGATCGAACCGCCAGTCGGAAAAAACTTTCATTGACAGGGGATCCACACCCGAGAGAGTTCCCCCTCGCCTCATCGCATTCAGCGCGCTGTTGACCGAGTACGAGTACGCGCGGCCCATGTTGCCACCGAACTTCCTGAACTCGGCGCCCCCGAGATAGTCCGACCCGTCCTTGTCCGAGTGGAAGCCAAACCCCGTGTTCACCCGTCTTTCCAGATCGCCGCCAAGAGTCGACACAATCAGGCTTAGCGTGCCGGCGATCCCGTCCGCCGCCGGGCGGAGATCGCTACTCGGTCTGTCATCCGTTGTGGTCCGGTGAACCCGAAACTCGTTCGACCGCCCGCCACTCTCATCAACGTTGGCAATATAGTGCCGCACGGTCTCGTCATCCACGAACAGCCCGCCCAACAACGCCCCAATCACCGATCCTAGGACATGGCCCGCTATGGCGGCAATTGGTCCACCCGCCACGAGGATCGACCCGATCGTCCCTCCGATCTGTTGTCCCAACATCTCTTCCTTGGTGTCGATGAAATCAAGTTGCGCCACTATGCGCTGACTTATCACGGTGACGGCGAGATTCTCAAGGAAATCCCATGTGATGAACTCGGAGGAATCGAATACCTCGGAGGTTGTGAGATCAGCCAAATCCCCCGAAACCGCGCTGGTCAAGATCGTCTCGATCGCTGGGGTAGTGACCGCGCTGAACAGCGCGGTCTCCAAGGTTCCCTCTACACCGAAGGCGTCAAGCAACCGGGAGACCATAAACCCTGAGATCGACCCGACGGCAACACCCTCCAGATCCCCCCAAAAGTCGCTCCACGGATCCGTGTCCCGTCCCGCGACCACATCGTCAATCTCCTGGCCGACATTGAGCAGGAACGTGCCCAACACCGAACCATAAGCGATCCGCTCCAAGTGCGTGTCCGCCAAGGCCGCCCCGATAATCGGGCCGATCGAGCTCCCGATTCGCTGGTACCTCCCAGGCTCAAGCCGAACTTGGCGCTCCTCGCCATTCTCGGTTATCGTGGCAGTATCGCTCGGACCAATCCGTATGGTCGTTTTTTCGGTCGCGCCCGGGTCGCCGATCGAAAACACGTTGCCTGGCTCGAAACTAATGGTCTCTCCCGATGTGATCCTCGAAAACAGGTCAGGGGCCGCAAGCACCATGGCAGCTTGCTCGGACTTGCTGAACGCCTTTGTTTTGGGCGAGCCATCCACCGGTCTCGTGAACGAAACGATTCTTCCCTGAAAGTCAAACTCCGCCTCGGTTTGGGTGGCGGCGTCCGCAACTGTCGCGCTGAATTCACCAAGCCCCGTCGTTGCCGTTATTTTCACTGTGATATTGGAGTTGTTCTCTTTCCGATAGGAAACTGAAAGGGGCTGGTCTTCCCGGGACGGCAATTCCACCAGACCAAGCTCCCTATAGTTTTCAAGAAACCGGTCCACCGCACCACGATCCAGCACGGACAAGTTATCAGACGAGTGCTGGTCAAGGAGGTTGTTCGCCAACACCAAGGCCGATATGTACGGATTTACCCCTGCCAGAGCGAGTAACCCGGCAGAGGAAGGCGATGTAACATAGTCGGTGACGTGGGTTTGCACGGTATTGATTGCACCGCTAAAAAATCCAAAAAAATCATTGGAAACAAAGTCGCCCTGCTCGTGAAATTCGTGGGTTTCCCCGGGAGGGGAACGATCAGGGGCATCTGTTTGTTCCTCCTCAAAATTATCACGGGCCGATGCGCCTATCTGAGGCGCATCGAATGAGAACGCGGGTTTCCCCGTAATGAAAGACATGAAGCTCGCGAACACTCCCCCAAGCGAATGTCCAAGATATGCGACCGGACTCCTTGCCGCTTCGGAGAGTGACACCTCGGCGGCCTCTGCCGCGATGATTGACGCCTCGGCGGCCTCTGCCGCGATTTTGGCATCATTGAGCAGATCGGGGTTGCCGCCGGCGATGCGGATCGCTCTCACCACATCGCCGATCTCGTCCGTGCCACGAAAAACAATCACATACTTCTTCTCTGTCTCGGTGGCCCCGGGGGCCAAGCTTCGGTAGGAGTACGCAGCGACAACCACCTTGTTAATGTCAAATATTCCGTTTGCACAACTTGCGCCGGCACCCGCCGGACATTGTACGCGCTTGAATTTGGACTTCAATTCCGGTGGGATGTGTGGGCTACCGTCTAGATAGTAGACATCATTCACCAGCGCCTCATAAATCTGAAGGTCGTGTTCAGACACCCCGGGGGGTCGCGTACTCATGGTCGCACACTCCCATAGACCCGGAGCTCGGCGTCTAGACGCGCGGCTCTGATCAGGTTCGGTCGACGTGGTGTCAGACCAAAGCCGGGTCTATTCCCGGGAGAACCCCGGACCAAGTCCACGCTCTCGCACGTTGACGTCCCCCGGTAGGGCTCCTGACTACTTGGTGCCCGGGGAACATCCTCTCCGCGGGGAGCACTGGCGAAAGAGCTGACACCGATGCTCCGAGGGCGGGCGTGTCCCCTGCTGGCGCAAGCGGTGCAGGTGCCGCCAAGCTCCCGCGAGAATCTCGCCCAGCACGCATCGGTGCTCCATGCCCTCATGTGCGAGGGTAGTGCCATGAGGGCCTTCGACACTCTGCACGCCTGAACAGGCGCATGCGTCAGCCCCTTCTGTGGCTCAGTGCCCGGAGCTGATGGGCAACGCAATGCCCGCACCAGTGGGTCGCGCTCACGACAACCACCACAGATGACGCGCGCTTCACCACGCATCTCAAGCTGATGCTGGTGCGCACACTGCACCCAACCCTGCTCTCGTCGGGACTCCTCAAGCATGGCGAGCATTATACCACACAACTGCCGTCTGTCTTGCCACAATTTTCTGGTCCATGCCACGCAAGCTGGCCACGGAGGTGTGGTCGAACCGCCCGGTCGGCCGTGGCGCGGCCTCGGGCGGTTCGACCACA
>CAZZIL010000149.1:0-2491 GCA_964654265.1 uncultured Gammaproteobacteria bacterium
GAGTCGGAGACGACGCAGGAGATGTATCCCCGCGAGTTCCCGGTCAACGGGAAGCGGCACCGGTTCGACTGGCACATGAAGCCGAACAACCTGCCGGGGGCCAAGGGGGTGCGCATCCACTTCAAGTGGGACCCGGACTCCCGCAAGGTGCTGGTGGGATGGATCGGTCCGCACCTGCGGACAAGGTCGTACGGGACCCAGTAGGCTTTCCCGGCATGGCATCGGCGACACGCCCCGACCGCACAGCGCCCGCCACGGTCCCGCCGCGGTCCGCCGGGAGGGTCGCGGCCGCGTTGCCGGGCGGGACCGCCCGGCAGGTCACGTGCTGACTGCCATGGCCGACGTCCCCGGCGGGCGCCCCCCGGAAGATTCCCCGGCCGGGACGGCGGAGGGCGGGGAGCCGGTCATGGAGTTCACCCTGGAGATCAGGTTCCTCCCCTCTTGGAGGGGGGCGCGCAAGCACATCGACGAAGCGGTCGTCCCGCTGATCGGGGAAGACAACAAGTTTTTCGACGGCGCCGGCAAGGCCGGCCCGGCGAGCGGGCCGCCCCCCGGCGCGGATCCCGGGGCCGTGGCGACCGAGACCCGGTGGCGGCGCCGGCTCGGCCAGGGGGTGTTGCACAAGCGCGAGATCCGGGTCGGCCACGCGGACTCGCGGATCACGACCCGGGTCGACTACCGGGTCGAGGGGGGCGGCGAGGACATCGAGATCGAGGTCCAGGACCACGGCCGGCTGGCGCTGTGGGCGCACGCAACCGCCGCGTGCGGCGGGGGCGACCCCCGGATCCAGGTGTCGATGCGCAGCCGGTTCCGCGGAGACCTGGGCGGGAAGGCGTTCCTCAGGGCGCTCCGGGAAAACGGGGACGCCCCGATGCTCGCGCTGGACGTGGACTCCTGCCCGGCGGGCTTCGTCGAGTGGGCAGGGCCCAACCTGGGCGCCTGGGCGATCGTCGCCGAGCTGGACGCCGGCGCCGCCCGTCGGCTGGCCGAGTCCGCCGGGCAGGAATGGTCCTGCCTCGGCGGCGCCCGGCTCTTTCGCCCGGACTGGTCCGGGAAGGACCGTCCCGGCAGGCACCCGGCCTGGGAGAGGCGGGAGATCCTTCCCGACGGGCACGACGAGGATTTCGCGGCGCGGGCGTTCCGCCGCGCGTTCTTGCGCGCGTTTTTCGTGACGCCGAGGGAGGGGGTGCGGAAGAGGCTCGCGGAGACCGGGGAGCGGGTCGCCAAGATGCGGGAGGTGTGCGGCGAACTGGAGGACCTGCGCGCGCAGGTGGAGGAGGCGGTCGGGGAGGCGCGCCTGGAGAGCGACACGCTCAGGGAGGAGAGGGACCGCCCCGGGCGGGACGGCCGGGACCTTGGGCCGCGGCCCGGCGGGCTCCGGGAGGGACGCACGGCGCAACGGGCGGTCGAGTGGGCGGCCGCCGCGCTCGGCGACGACCTGATGGTCGGCGAGCAGGCCCGCGAGGGCGCGGGCGGACTCGCCCCGGACGCGGGCCCGCCCGGGACGGTCTTTCGCCACCTGGCCCGGCTCGCCGAGTTCGCGCGCGAGATGAGGGGCGGCGGCGTCACGGACGACACGGCCGCCCGCTGGTTCCGGGAGCGGGGCTGCCAGGTGGGCCGCGAGCCGACGCGGCCCCAAGGGGAGTTCCCGCGCGACTTCCCGGCCGGCGGCGAGACGCAGGGGCGCGACTGGCACACGATGCCGGACGGGCAGGCGGACGCCGGGGAGGTGCGCATCCACTTCGGGTGGGACCCGGGATCCGGCAAGGTACTGGTGGGACGGATCGGCCCGCACCCGCGCCCGGCATCGGGCGGGACCCGGTAGGCGCGCCGCGGGGATTTCCCGGCTGGCATAATACGCGGCATGGGACAGTCGCAGCCCACGGAAAAGATCGCGGTCGCGCTGTCGGGCGGCGTCGACTCGGCGGTGTCGGCGTTGCTGCTGCTGCGCGAGGGGCGCGCGGTGTCGGCGCTGTTCGCGAAGAGCTGGGAGGACGACTCCTGCCCGGCGCGCGAGGACTTTGTCGTGGCGGCGGCGGTCGCGGAGCGCCTCGGGATCGACATCGACCTGGTGGACCTGACCGAGGCGTACCGATCGAAGGTGTTCGCCCGGTTCGTGCGCGAGTACGAGGGGGGGCGCACCCCCAACCCGGACGTGTGGTGCAACGAGCACGTCAAGTTCGGCGGCCTCGCCCGGCATGCGCAAGGCGCCGGCTTCGGCGCGCTGGCGGCCGGGCACTACGCCCGGGTCGTGCGCCGCCCGGACGGGCTGCTGGGCCTGCTCAAGGGGGAGGATCCCCACAAGGACCAGAGCTACTTCCTCTACCGGCTGGACCAGGCGCAGCTGTCGCGCGCGCTCTTCCCGGTCGGCGCGATGATGAAGGAGGACGTGCGCGCGCTCGCGCGCGAGGCCGGGCTGCCGAACTGGGACCGCAAGGACAGCACCGGGGTGTGCTTCATCGGCGAGCGCAAGTTCGAGGACTTCCTGGCC
>CAZZIL010000150.1:0-1924 GCA_964654265.1 uncultured Gammaproteobacteria bacterium
TGCGTCCCCTCGGGGGGCGGTGAGGCGGCGGGTTCCCGTGCCTGAGCGTCTCCGGATGGCCGAGTGCAGGCACTCCTGTGTGACTGGAGGACGAGCGTCGCCACTCCACCAGCTTTCGACGTGGTCGGTCAGTGCCCTTGCTGTCATTGCCATCCCAGTCCGGGCATTATACGGGCGTGGCGCCTGAATCCGCGGAAGAGTGTGGGGCGATTCCCGGTGCGGGCCGGGTCGGGCGTTGTGGGGCGCGCTGTTCCCGCGCGCGGGCAGAGGATGGCGACGACCAACGCAAGGCGGGCGCGGTCAAGCGGGCCGAGGGCCTGCAGCTTATCGAGACGGAACGCGCCGGGGCGCGTTGGTTGCGCGTCCTGTCGGAGTGCGCGGGGCGGTCCTCGGTGCGGCCCCTGCGGACGGACCCAAACCGGCCCGTGCGCGCCTGCGAGGATGACCTGCCTCTTGGCGTGCAGATCGACGAACTCCCGGACTGAGCGCGGCGAGAAACGGCGCGCGCCGCGGCAGTCGGCTGTCTGCGTCCCGTTGACAGCGGGCGTGGAGGCGGCTGGCATAATGCGCGACATGGGCTGGCCGCAAACCACGACACAGGGCGCGGCGCGACCGGGCCGGCGCGCGCGTCCGGCAGGCGGCGGAGACCGCGCGTGATCAGGGGCCCCGGCGACCTGCCGTCGGTCGACACTCCGCCCGGGGCGAGCGCGAGCATCAGGCTGAGCGTGCACCACCCCACCGGCGGACGGGCGGCGCGCGACCACCTCCGCCAGGCGCTGTTGTCGGGGCTTCTGGCCGACGCCGCGATGCTTGACGAGGACCAGCCGGACCAGCCGTGGCCCGGCGAGTTCCCCGGGGGCGAGTGGGCCGTGTTGCAAAAGAGGTCGTTCCCGAAGGCGGGGATGTTCAAGCTCGTGGCGTTCGGGCCAAGCACGGACGCGCGCACGACGGTGACGGTCGGCTACGCGGCCGCGGCCGATGACGAGGGGGAGGACAGCAGAGACGTGGTGGCGGCGACCTCCGCGTGCAGCGTGTCGCTACTGTGCGAGCTCCAGGGCCTCGTGCGCGAGGACCTCGGCCCAGGGTGCCTGCCGGCGCTGTGCGCCCGGTTCCTCGGGATCCACGGCGGCTGGACCTTCTCCGAGCTGCTCCGCCTCCGGCTCATGGACGTGCCGATCGTCACACTGGCGCCCGACCGCCAGGGTCCCGACGGGTTTCTTCAGGGGGCGGAAGCGCTCCTGGGCGGCCTGGCCCTCGTCGTCAGGCTGGACCCAAAGGCGGTCGCCGAGCTGGCCGATGTCGTCGGGCGGGAGATGTCCTGCCCCGGCGGGGGCGCACGGATCTACCGGCCCGGCTGGTCCAAGGACGACAACCCCGGCCGGCACCCCGCCTGGAGCCGGCAACAGGTCCTGCCCAAGGGGGAGCGGGAGCGGTTTGCGGAGTTCGCCTTCTGCAACGAGGTGTTCCGCGAGCTGTTTGTGCGGCCTCGGGAACGGGACCGCGAGAGGATCGGGGAGCTGGAGAGACAGGTCGCGGAGCTCGCGGAACACGGCGCCGGGACGGACGGCCCGAAGCGGGACGGGGGCAAGGGACGCTCCCAAGAAACGAAGACGCCGCCAGAGGCAGATGTGCCCGGATCGGGCCAGCCATAGTTCGGCGTGTTCGTTGCGGTCTCCGTGCGTGCCGCGACCTCGCGTGCCCGGTGTCCTGCCGGAAATCAATCCCGGTGAATGAATTTGCCGGGACCGCCGGATTGGGCGGGTGGCGCGTTCTTCACCACCCCACTCCACCCCCCGTGGACGGACCGGACCAGGCCGAGCGCGCGAGGATGGCCCGCCTCTTGGCGCGGGGGCGGCTCCGGGCGCGCCGGCCGGCGAGCTCCCGGATCAGGCGCGGCAAGAAACGGCGCGCGCGACGGCCGTCG
>CAZZIL010000151.1:0-4486 GCA_964654265.1 uncultured Gammaproteobacteria bacterium
CTGGACCTACACGGCGCGCATCCGCCACGGGCAGTACCCGCAGTCGTGCATGCTGCCGTCGGTCGGCGACGGCGAGTGCGCGGTGCGGTTCGCGGTCCCGCAGTGGGCGCTGGCGCCCGGCCAGTCGGTGGTGGTCTACGACGGGAACGTCTGCCTGGGCGGCGGGGTCGTCCGGTAGCCCTTGCGCCGACAGTCGTGACCGACACCGCCGGCGCGCACCCGCCGGGAGGTTCACCAGCGGGGGCGGACCTTCCCGGTGCGACGGGGGCGGGCGCGCCCTCGGACCCGACGGAGGGCGACGTGTTCGTGAGCCTCGTCGTGAAGGTGGCGTTCCCCGCCTCCTGGAAGGGCGCGCGCGAGCACATCGGCGACACGCTCCTCCCGATGCTCCGGACCGACAGCGGGCGCTTCGAGAGCATCGGCGGCGACGGCCAGGCGGGCGAGGGGCCGCCCGTCAAGAGTCCTTGGGGCGCGATGGAAACCGAGACCGTGGGCCGGGCCCGGCTGAGGCAAGGGACGCTGTTCCGGCACGAGATCGTCGCCGACCACCCGGACTCGCGGGTCACGGTGGTGACCAGCCACGAGATCCTGGGGGAGGGCGCCGACCTGAGGGCGGCAGCCCGCGAGCACGGCCTGCGGCTGCTGCGCGCGCACCTGGCGGCCGCGCGCGAGTGCGCCGATCCCAGGCTCCAGGTGTCGCTGCACACCTGGTTCCTGGGCGACACGGGCGGGGAGATGCTCTGCCATCTGCTTCAGGACCCCGGCCGGGATCTCCCGCTGCTCGTGCTGACGGACTTGCCCGTCTATCCGGTCTTCTTTTTTGGGTGGGCGGAGTCCGATCTGATCGGCCGGGCGATCGTCGCGATGCTGGACGATGGCGCCGCGAGCCGGCTGACCGACACGGTCGGGAAGGACTGGTCCTGCTTCAGCGGGAGCGCCCGGATCTACCGGGCGGGCTGGTCCGAGAAGGACCGCCACGACCGGCACCCGATCTGGCGGCGGCGGAAGATCCTCCCCGAGGGACACGACGAAGACTTCGCGGAGTGCGCGTTCCGCGACGAGGTCCTCCGCGAGATGTCCGGGACGCCGCGAGGCCGGGACCGCCAAGGGGGCGCGGACCTCGACGCGCACACCGGTGATTGAGGGCGAGGCATCGCGGCCCGGATGACCGGGTGGGGCGGACCCTGAGGACGCCCAAGGAGGCGGACCGGGAGACCGGGGTCCCAGGGAGGACAACGAACGCCCGGGACGGACGGACGCGCTTCCTGAGGGAGCAGGTCTTTGTGGCGGCCGGGGACGAGAGCAGGCGGCCGGAAGACAGGCCGGGTCCGCCGACGGCGCTCCACATCGGGGCCGAGCGGCGGTGGTTCTCCCACGCGGTGGGCGCGGACGACTCGGACGCGGACGGGATATCGATCCCGGCGAACGGGCTCGGCACGCCGAACAGCAAGGCGATCTTCTCGCGCGACGGGGAGGGGCCGGGCAACTCGCTCGCGGGGATTGTCCCTTGGCGCCATCTGCGCACGAAGGTCGCGCCGCACGCGGACGGGGCGGGACGGCCTGGGCGAGTCACGCGGGGGTGGTGCACGAGGAGAACACGGCGGGGTCGGCGCCGTACCGTCAGCCGACGTTGGACGGGACCCCGGTATGGTCGCCGGGAGGGGGCGATGCGGAGTGGTTCACGCTCGACCCCTCGACCGGGGCGTTGACTTGGCGCTCGGCGCCGGACCACGAGAGCCCGTCGGACGCGGACAACGCCTACTGGTGCGGCCGACGGTGCGCGACACCGATGGCAACACGGTCCGCGTGGTGCGCCTCGTCGTCGGGGTGTCGGACATCGACGAGTCCGACAGCGTGCTGGTGTCCCCGATGGCTCCGGCCCGGCCCGGCTGACACGGGAGGGCGAACACCTGACGGGCGCGCCCCAAAGGTTCGCCGGGCGCGTCAGGAGGGCATTGGTGTCCGCAAGGGGTGAGAGAGCAGTGTCGGAGACACCACCAAGGAGCCGGGCAAGGAGGAGTCGGTTATCATTCCCCCTATGGCCAAGAAACGAACAAACCCATTCAAGCCCAACTGGGGAATAACCCCTCCGCACCGGGCAGGGCACAAGAATGCGGAGTCTGAGCTGGATGAGTTGCTGGACCATCTTCGCGACCGGGAACCCGTCGGGGGGGTTATCCTGTACGGCCCTCGCGGCACCGGCAAGACGGTGTTGCTCGAAGAGTTCTCCCAAAAGGCGAGGAAGACGGATGTGCGCGTCTCCGAGCTCAACACGGGTGACATGACCGACAAGCCCAAGAAACTCGGGAACCTGCTGAGGCCGCCGAGATGGCTCGACTTGCCGCCGATCAGGAAGCTGACGGCCCTGTTCCCCTTCGGGGGCGGCGCCGGCGTGGTGTTCGGGGATTCCGCGGCCAAGTCCGTTGAGCGCACGTTGCGCCTGCTCTTGCAGGATCCGCTGGTGGTGATCGTCGACGAGGCGCACGAAATGCCGCCCGACTTCGCCAAGGCCCTGTTGCAGGCCGCACAGCGATGCATCAGGGATGACCTCCCGTTACTGGTGCTCCTTGCCGGCACGCCGGCAATTGAGGACAGCCTCAGCCGTGCCCACGCCAGCTTCTGGGAGCGCTCGCACCTGTTGAGGATCGGGCGGCTGGAGTCGGAGGACGACACCCGGGCCGCCCTGTCGTTGCCGGCGGAGCGGGAGGGTCTGCCGTTCGCCCCGGATGCGCTGGAGCGGGTGGTGGCGGAGAGCCAAGGCTATCCGTACTTCATCCAGTTGGTGGGCAGGTGGGCGTGGAAAGCCGCCGTTGCGCGCGACCCGGGCGCGGACCGCATTTTGCTGGCGGATGTCGAGGCCGGCCTGCGCAGGGCGAACCCGGCACGGAACGCGTTCTACCAAAGACGCATGCGAGAGATCAACAAGCGAAAAATACTGCGCGAGGCACGGGCAGTCTCGAAGGCGTTCGCCACCATCGGCGGTGACGGTGCGCTGCCGGAAACGAGGTTGCACGCGGCGCTGGAGCCGTTCCTGACCGGGGACCGGACCGAGTATGACGTCCTTGACGACCTGTTTGCGGTGGGGCTCATCTGGCGGACGGACGACCATGCGTTCTGGGAGCCGGGAATCCCGTCGCTTTGCACCTACATCGCGAGTCGCCCGGAACCGAAGGTCCGGTAAGCCCGTCGGCCTCCCGGCCTGCCCGCCGGGATGGCGGCGTCCCCGGAGCGAAAATCCCTGTTCCGGGACGGAGGCAGCCCGGGCATCACCGTGCGCCCGCCGACCGCCTCTCCGTGGCGGCCCATCCGGCACGGAGAACCGGCCGCGGGCGGGGCGCGCACGGGCGCGGGGATTCGGTGTCACAGCGGCGACAACATGGGCCCCCTTTGTCGCAGGGGGGGTGCCCAAGTCGCGGACCCGCACGGCCCGCATCCGCCACGGACGGCGTCCCCGGCCGCGCGCGATCCCGTCGGCCGGGGAAGGCAAATGCGCGGCGCGACCCGCCACTCCCCGGCGGGCGACGGTCCCCGGCCTGGTCACGCGCCCGCCCGGCGGGGCTGCCCGGCACGTCCCGCGATGACTGCCAGGGCCGACATCCCCGGCGCCCATCCGCCGGGAAAGGTCCCCGACGAGACGGTCGGTGGCGGTGAGGCCTCTTCCCGGCCGGCGGCGAGACGCAGGGGCGCGACTGGCACACGATGCCGGACGGGCAGGCGGACGCCGAGGAGGTGCGCATCCACTTCAGGTGGGACCCGGATTCCGGCAAGGTCCTGGTGGGACGGATCGGCCCGCACCCGCGCCCGGCATCGGGCGGTACCCGGTAGGCGCGCCGCGGAGATTCCCGGCTGGCATAATACGCAGCATGGGACAGTCGCAGCCCACGGAAAAAGTCGCGGTCGCGCTGTCGGGCGGCATCGACTCGGCGGTGTCGGCGCCGCTGCTGCTGCGCGAGAGGCGCGCGGTGTCGGCGCTGTTCGCGAAGAGCTGGGAGGACGACGCCTGCCCGGCGCGCGAGGACTTTGCCGTGGCGGCGGCGGTCGCGGAGCGGCTCGGGATCGACACCGACCTGGTGGACCTGACCGAGGCGTACCGCTCGCAGGTGTTTGCCCGCTTCGTGCGCGAGTACGAGGGGGCACACCCCCAACCCGGACGTGTGGTGCAACGAGCACGTCAAGTTCGGCGGCCTCGCCCGGCACGCGCAAGGCGCCGGCCTCGGCGCGCTGGCGGCCGGGCACTACGCCCGGGTCGTGCGCCGCCCGGACGGGCTGCTGGGCCTGCTCAAGGGGGAGGATCCCCACAAGGACCAAAGCCACTTCCTCTACCGGCTGGACCAGGCGCAGCTGTCGCGCGCTCTTCCCGGTCGGCGCGATGATGAAGGAGGACGTGCGCGCGCTCGCGCGCGAGGCCGGGCTGCCGAACTGGGACCGCAAGGACAGCACCGGGGTGTGCTTCATCGGCGAGCGCAAGTTCGAGGACTTCCTGGCC
>CAZZIL010000152.1:0-3207 GCA_964654265.1 uncultured Gammaproteobacteria bacterium
GCGCGGCGCCTGTTGCGCGTGCGGCTGGAGGACCGCCACCGGGCGGAGGACGTGTTCTCGAAGCTGATGGGCGACCGCGTCGAGCCGCGGCGCGACTTCATCGTCGAGAACGCGCTGTACGCGGCCAACATCGACACTTGATCCCGGCGACACGGGCGGCCCCAGGGGTCGCCGATCGGGCGCCCGCGGCCAGCCACCCAAGGTCGCCCCGGTGAAATCGGCGGGAACCTGCCCGCAGTGCGGGGAGGGACAGGTAATCCCCACGTGGAAAGGCTACGCGTGCGAGCGCGCTCGTGAGCAACCGCCCTGTTGCGGGTTCAAGGTGCGACTCGACTGGCTGCGGGGAAAGATCACCTTGGCGGAGATGACCGCGCTCATCGAGGGACGCGAGGTCAAGCACAAGGAGGGACCGCTCCTCAAGCTGGTGGAGGGCCAGCTAAGAGCCGAGGTAGGAGAGTGCCCCCAGTGTGGAGAGGGGACGGTGCTCGGTACCCGAGGCGGGTACCGTTGCGACCGCGAACCGCAGTGTGCCTTCAGAATGTCCGTTGACGAGATCGCGATGGTGTATCAGCTGTCGATGAGGTCCCTTGCGTCAATCATGTCGGCCCTGCTCGCGGGTCGCACGGCGGACCTGCCTGACGGGAGGCGTCTCAGGATGGCAATGGGCCAGGCAGGTCGGATTGTCTTGGGCGTTGAGGTGGGGCCGTGCCGTTGGTGCGGGCAAGGGCGGATGCTTGACTCCCGGGGGACCTACTGGTGCGACCGCGCGCTGGAGTGCGGGGTCGAGATTTCCTGTGGGGCGTTGGCGCAGAAGGCCGAGCTGTCGCGGGAGATCGCGCCGTCGGAGATGGCGGCCCTGCTCGCCACCGGGGAAGTCGAGTTGCCGGAGGGGATTCGTCTCCGGTTGGAATCGGATGCGGAAGAGCCGGTCACCCTGTTGACGAATGCGGGGACGTGTCCCCGTTGCGAGCAGGGACGGGTGTGGCACTCCAAGGACGGGCACGAGTGCGCGCGCGCGCCGGTGTGCGACTTCGCGATGTCGCATGCCGGGCTGCCGTGGGCGCCCACCCTGGAGGAGGTGGTCGCCCTGCTGGATGGGCGCAAGGTCGATCTGTCGGAGGACTTGTGCATCGAGAGACGAAACAACCGGGCGGGAACGATGGCGCTGTTCGCCGCGGTGCGGCGGGGTAGCCTGCGCAGCGACGTCCCGGCAAGGGGAGACGATGTCGAGTCCCCGGGCGATGCGGAGACCGGCAGGTGGAAGTTCGAGATGTCGGAGAGGGTGCGCCTTGTGGCGGCGCGCCCCGGGAGCGGGGAGGCCGCGCTGTCGGTCGAGGTGGGGACATGCCCGCAGTGCCGGGAAGGTCCGGCACTCTGGCATCCGAGGTGTGTCTTCTGCGGAGGCCCGGCGGACGGGTCCTCTGGTTGCGACTTCCGCGTCTACCAGAAGTTCTTTCCGCGGCCTCTCAATCCGAAGACGGCGGCGGTGCTTCTCGCGGACCATCGCATTGACATCGGGAACGGGGCGAGGATCGAATTGTCCCGCACCAAGGACGGGAAGGTCGACCCGGTGCTTTGCCTGGGGCCGGACAACGCCGAGGAGGGAAGGCGGCCGCGCCGGGGCGACAGTCCCCCCGGGCTTCGGGTGGGGGTCTGCCTCCAGTGCGACGGCAGGGGACGGGTGGTCTCTCTCCCGTCCAGTCACCGGTGTGAGCGTGGACTGGAGCGGGTGGGCCAGTGCGACTTCATGGTCCACCACGGGGACCTCCCGCGCACAATCACCGCGGTCGAGATGGCCGGGTTGCTCACCGGGGTGGAGGTCAAGCTGACGGAGGAGGCGCGCCTTGCGCTGTCGGAGACCGAGGACGGGAAGGTCGACCCGGTTCTTCGTGTGGCACCCGGACCCGCGTCCTGGGAGGAGCGGGCCAGGCGCGGAGACTCCCCTGCCGGGGTCCGGGTGGGCCTCTGCCCCTCGTGCAAAGAGGGGCGGGTGTTCGCCAGCCGGGCCGGCTACCGGTGCGAGCGCGCGGCGGGGCGGCCATCCCGGTGCGGTTTCCGGGTTGCGAAGGAGGATCTCCCGGAGGGATATTCCGCGGCCGACATGGGACTGTTGCTCGCGCGGGGCGAGGTCACGGTGGACGGGACGCGACTGAGGCTCCGCGATGGACGGGTCGTGACACTCGATTTCGACGAGGAATGACGTGGACCCTTGGCTTGCACAGAGATCGCCCCGTCGGGCGCACTCGACCGAGAGAGTGAAGACCCTGAGGAAATGGTTGCGGGTCATGTGGAAGACCGAGAGGCGTTCCTTGGCCGAGACCTTGGCGGTCTGCGGGAGCCTGTCATGATCGGCTGGCTGATCGACCTCATCCTCGGCCGAAAGGAAGAGGTCCACATGAACGACTTCGAGGCCGAGGAGCTTGACCGGCTCCTCGGCAACCCGCCTCGGGCAGACCGGACTGAGGCCTACCGGCTGATGTCTCGGTGCGCCATGACGATCGGTGACATGCGTCTCTTCGTGCCGGACGCTCTCGGCGGCAAGCAGGTCTGCGAGGACGGCGAGGACAGGGAAGAAGTCCTCGAGAGGCTGGCCGAGAGAGTCGAGGCCGCGCGTGCGAGGTGGAAGTGATGGCTGGGGAGAAGACCATGACGAGCCTGACCCCGACCGCCTTGCCGATCGGCGGACACTCGGACTACGACCGGCGGAACGACATGGTCGAGATGGCTGCTGACGACTACTGCCGAGACCCCGAGACCTCGCTGGCCGAGTATGTGGAGGGCAGGATTATGCTGATCGTTGGCCGAGCGTGTCGAGGCCACGCGCGCGCCCGGAGGACCGTCACCGGGCGGAGGACGTGTTCTCGAAGCTGATGGGCGACCGCGTCGAGCCGCGCCGCGACTTCATCGTCGAGAACGCGCTGTGCGCGGCCAACATCGACACCCGACCCCCGGCAAGGGGGGGCGCCACGCGGCACCGGGCGGGGGTGCCCAACGTTGACGAGACCGGCAGGCCCGGCCCCCAAGGGGTCGGTAGCGAGGGCAATCGGGTATCATCTTGCGCATGGGCCAAGGTCGGAAAACCCGTTCACATCCTGCCGCGGGGCTGACTTGGCGGACATCGATCCCATCGGGACGGGGGCAGGGAATTCGCGACCGTCAGCGGTGAGGAGGGCAGGATGGGCAAGGGGGAGAAGGAACGGCACGACC
>CAZZIL010000153.1:0-3831 GCA_964654265.1 uncultured Gammaproteobacteria bacterium
GCGTGCCCCCGACCGATGTTTGTGGCAGGGCCCATCGCAAGAACATGAAGACCTACCTTGAGAGCCACGTGCGTCGGTTGTGGGGGCAGGCGTGATCCACGAGGCCGTCCTCCCCTTCGGTGTGTTCGAGCAGGCGCGCGAGCACCTGCTTCGCGGCATACGGGCGGCAGTGCCGCAGGAGGACCTGTGCTTTTCGCTGTGGCGGCCCGGCACGGGAGCCGCGCGCCACACGGCGATAATCTCCGAGATCGTGATGCCGGCCGAGGGGGACCGCGACCTTCACGGGAACGTGTCCTTCGGCCCGGAGTACCTCGGGCGTTCCCTGCAGATGGCCCACAGGAAGGAGATGGGCCTTGCGCTCATGCACAGCCATCCCTCCAAGGGTTGGCAGGGCCTGAGCGAGGAGGACGTTGTCGCGGAGCGCGACCGGGCCGCGCCGCCGGCGAGGGCCACGGGCCACCCGTTTGTTGGTGTGACCATGGGCTCGGACGGAAGCCTGAGCGCAAGGGTCTGGTCCAAGGGGGCGGACGAGCCCGACTGGTGCCGGAAGGTCCGCGTCGCCGGCGGCGACACGATGGGGGTGACGTACAACCCCGAGTCGTTCCCCGAGTACAGGCGGCGGGACGAGCTGCGCCGCACGATCGACAGCTGGGGCCTGGACATGCAGGAAAAGATGGCGCGCCTGAAGATCGGGGTGGTGGGCACCGGAAGCGTGGGCTCCGTCGTCGCCGAGATGCTGGCGCGGATGGGCATGGAGGACCTTGTGCTGATTGACGGCGACAGGGTGGAGAGGCACAACCTTGACCGGCTGTTGCACGCGGGCAAGGACGACATCGGGAAGCACAAGGTGCGCCTGGTGGAAGAGAGCGTGAGGAGGGCGGCGACCGCCAAGGGCATCAGGGTGGCCGGGTGGGCAGAGAACCTCCAGAGCCGGCCCTGCTACGAGGCCGCCCTGGACTGCGACCTTCTGTTCTCCTGCGTCGACCGGCCCATGCCCAAGGACATTCTCAACAACATCGCGTATGCCCACTGCATTCCCGTGATTTTCGGCGGGGTGCACATCGCGAACAAACCGAGCGGCCGCCTCTCCCAGGCGACATGGAGTGTCCTGAGGATCGCCCCGGGCACAAGGTGCATGAGGTGCGACGACCAGTACTCCACGTCCGACGTGGTGCAGGAGCGGGACGGGACGCTTGACGACCCTGCGTACCTGAATCCGGGAGGTGGCGGAAGCGGTCAGGGGATGCCCGCGAACCAGAACGTCATCTCGTTCAGCGTGTGCCTGGCCGGGCTGATGGTGAACGAGATGGTGCGGTGCCTGATCGCGGAGAGGTGGTGGCCGCCCACGGGTCCGAAGACCACGTGCCGCTTCATCACCAACACCCAGGAATCCGGCGATGGGCGGGAGTGCAGGCCAAACTGCGAGGTGCGAGCCCGGACAGGGATGGGGGACGGCTACCGATACCCGTTCCTCGAACCGGGGGGTGTGGCTTCCGATCGGGAACCGGGGGCCATGGCCCGTCTCTGGTCGTGACCGGCAAGTCTCTGGAGACCGGGGCAGTGAGCGCCATCACCCGAATATCGCTGGAGAACATCCGGTGCTTCGGGAAGAGGCAGACGGTCGCGTTGCCGCGCATCACGCTCCTGGTCGGCGAGAACAGCGCGGGGAAGTCGACGTTCCTGGCCTGCTGCCAGACGCTGGCGGAGCTTGCGTGGAACGACGGGGATTCCTACATGCCGTTCAACCGGCCTCCCTTCAGGTTGGGGGACTTCGATCGGGTTGCGCGGCGCGGCTGCCAAGAGTTCGAGCTGGGCGGACGTGTCGGGGACTTGGAGCTGTCGGTGCGCTTTGCCGCGGCGGAGGGCTATCGGGCGGCCAAGGAAGCCGGACTTTTTTCGGGCCCCACCCGTATCGCCAAGACAGTCGAGGCGAAAGATCTTGGCATGACCGAGCGAAGCGGCCACGTTGCCACCGAAGCCCTCGGTGCCCTGAAGTTCTCAAGGCAAGGGGATTTCTGGAGGATGAGGGGCCCCTCGTTTGGGTTTGACCTTGCCGTGTCCCTGCTTTCGTATCCGGAGTTCACGCGTTGGCTCGGGAGGGCAGTCCGCGTCAGGAATTTCCCGGCCTGGGAGGACCCTGAGCGTGTCCGGGGCGTTGAGAAGGGGGAGTTCTCCGGGCCTCGCAACCATCTCGCGAAGCTGTCGGAAGTGCTGGACGCGACGATGCCTGACGTGAGAGCCGTCTCGCCGGCGCTCCCGCTGCCCCAAGACTCCTATGGGCGCCACCCGTTGTTCCCCGACCGCTACGCCGCAGGGAAGGAGGTGGAGACGATGATGCGGTTTGTCCGGGCGGCGGGGAAAGACCTCACGTTGTTCACCGACATTCGCGTGAGGGAGCGGGGCTCCAGGTATGTGCTGGAGGCGAAGAGGGGCGGCCACTGGCACAACATCTCCGATGTCGGACTTGGGGTGCACAGCGTTGCCCAAGTCTTGGCCGGAATGGCGGAATCACCGAAAGGCACGGTGCTGGTGCAACAGCCCGAGACGCACCTGCATCCACAGGCAGAGGCGCTCCTTGGCCAGCTGCTGGCGGAGTCAAAGGGGAGGTTCATCGTCGAGACCCACTCCGACTTCATCCTCGACCGCCTGCGCGTTTGTGTCAGGAAAGGGGTGTTCCCCCCGGAGGATCTCGGCGTCCTCTGGTTTGAGGAGCACAGTGACGGGTTCCGCATCCACGAGATCGGGACGGACGCCGCCGGAAACGTGGTCGGCGCCCCGCGAAGGTACAGGAAGTTCTTTACCCGGGAGACCTTTCGCGTGTTGGGGTACGACGACCTTGCGGAGAAAGACTGACATGTGCATGCGGGTGGTCGTGGACAGCAACTCGTTTCATCTCCTGACTGAGGGTCCGAGGCAGGACGAGCGTCTGCTCAAGTGGATAACCGATGGGGATGGCATACTTTGCCAGCCTACTGGCGGGGGCTTTCTCGACGAGATAGAAAAGGACGTCAACTTCCGTCGCCGGGTCGCGGCTTTGGCGAAGAACGGGCGGGCGCAGGCCCCAGACACCGAAGACACCAGGAAGGCGGCACGGATCGTTTCCGAGTTTCGGCGGCGCGGAAAATTGAAATCCAACCCTGAGGATGACCCGGTCTTGGTGCTTGTTGTCGCGGGCCAAGCGCAGGTCATTGTCAGTGATGACAGCGACTTCCATAAGGATGTCAAGGCCATGCCTAGAAGGCCCGGCCTGCGGCGGTCCCTTTACCCCATGGGAAAGAGATGCAAACCTGGGCAAAAGAAGAAACCGCCGCACCCCAACCCGGAGAGGTTGATGAGGAAACAGAAAGAGTTCCTTGATTGCCGCAAGTGCAAGGGGCGATGAGAATTCCCCCACGCGGATGGGCACAGTCTTGGCGGTGCCGGGGATGCGCGGGGGGCGTTCCGGGATGTTTGCGGGCTGGCGCCGCCTCGGGCCAGGCACGGGAGACGGGTTTTCGGAACCCGCACGGACCGGGGCGCCAGTGAGGAGATGTCCGCCTTGGGGTGATTCGGCCTCGGCCATGATGATACCGGCATGTCTAGGCGAAAGATCTGGTATAATGGGCCGCCTTCCCGGGGACTGGGGTGCGCCACAGGCCGCCGAACGTCGCCCGGGGCAGGACCTGACAAGAGAGAGGCTGACATGACCCCCCTAAAGAACGGACATCGGCGCGGGCGAGACGGGGTGGTGCGTCCGCGAGACGGCTGCGGCTCGCTTCCGGCCGTGGCCGGCATCGCCCCGGAGTTCGTCGCAAAGGGTGCCATCACCCGAATATCGCTGGAGAACATCCG
>CAZZIL010000154.1:0-1518 GCA_964654265.1 uncultured Gammaproteobacteria bacterium
TTCCCAGAAGCTGGCGTGGGCACGGCTGAGATTCTCCTCAATTTCCGGCGTGCCGGCAAGCACCAGCAGGAGCGGAAGCCCGCTGGTGACACACCGTTGCGCGGCATTCAGGAAGACCTCCCCAATGTCGGGCGGAAGCCGGTGCGCCTCGTCAATCAGCAACACGAGCGGCTTGTTCTCCGCCAGACCGCGCAGTATGTCCTCCGCCGTCTGGTTCGGCACACCCAGGCGACGCTCGACGCGCGCCTTGAGAAGACCAATGTCGATCCCGAGGACCACTTTCGTCTCGGCCTCGTCCACGACACCGTCAGGCAGTCCCACAATGAACTCCGCCAAACCGTTCTTCCAGTTGGCCGAAGTCAGCCAGCGAACGGCGGCGCCTCGGCTGGTCGCCTGCTCCCTGATCTCATCCAAGAGCACGGTCTTGCCGACACCGCGAGGACCGTACAGGACAACCATGCTACCGGGACTCCTGTCTTCAAGTCGGTCCACCCGCGCAAGCAGCTCATGCTCCACATCCTTGTGCCCCGCCCGGTGCGGTGGGATCTCCCCCGCACCTGGCCTGAACGGGTTTTTTCTCTCTTGGTCCATGGCCGCAATGATAACCGACTTTTCCTGTCGCCCGACCCCTTGGCGGGTCTCCGGTGCTGATCCGCCATCCTTCGCGGGCACCAATGCCCTTCCGTCGTGCCCGGCTGACTCTTGCGGCGCGCCCGTCAGACAGCCGGTCTCCCGTGTCGGCCGGCCCGGCCCGGATGGCGCGCGGACACAATGCCCGCGAGCGAATCGCCCAGCCCGACCCGTCGCCCGCGACGATCACCTTGCTGTTCGGCGTGCCCAGCCCGTTCGCCGGGATCGAGATCCCGTCCGCGCCCAAGTCGTCCGCCCTCACCGCGTAGGAGAACCGCAGCCGCTCGGCTCCGCTGTACAGCACGGTCGGCGCGGACGGCGGCTCGCCCGGCCGCCTGTTCTCATCCCCGGTCCCCACAAAGACCTGCTCCGCCAGGAAGCGCGCCTGGTCGAAGCGGGCCGTGCGCAAGTTCCCGCGGACGTCCAGCGTCAGGACCGGGACGCCGTGCCCGCTCACCCGCACCGAGCGGTTGTGGCGCACCGCGACCGAGATCCGCTCGCCGGGATAGAACGTGTCGTCGTAGGCCAGCGCAACGACCGACACCCCGATGATCCCGGGGTGGATGCCGGTCGCGTTGGCCGGCGGGTGCTCCGTCAGCGAGCCGTCCACGCGGCGCGCGCGGTCGTTGGTGATCGCGTGCCCGGCAAGCGCCATGTTGTCCGACGCGCGCAGGTCGGCGTGGTGGTCGCTGCCGCGGTCGTCGCCGATGGTCACGCCGTTCGGACCGGGCGCGCCCGGCCCGATCGAGATGCCGTCCTCGTCGAGGTCGTCCGCCTGCACCGTGTGCACGAAGCACTGGTTGTTGCTGAGCGTGCCGTTCGGGGTGCCGCGTGGCTGCGCGCAGACGGTGCTGGCGTCGAGCGGCGTCGACGTGGTCACCGTCGCGT
>CAZZIL010000155.1:0-8709 GCA_964654265.1 uncultured Gammaproteobacteria bacterium
GGGATCGACGGCGCCGTGGTCGGCGTCCCGTGCAAGCTGGGGATGTCCGGGGTGCTGGAGATCGTCACGCCCCGGATGTCGGGGGAGGAGAGGGAGATGTTCGAGCGCGCCGCGCGCCGCCTGGCGGACAGGCCGGGGGAGTCGTGACCGCCCCGGCGCGCGCGCCGGCCCGGGATGCCTTACACTCGGGATGTGCGCAGACCCCGGCGGAAGGAGGCCCGGCATGACCGACTACTACGACTTGGGCGCCCACTCGCGGAGGATCACCACCGACTCCGCGGAGGCGCAGAAATGGTTCGACCGCGGCCTCGTGTGGTGCTACGGCTACAACCACGAGGAGTCGATCAAGTGCTTCGAGCGCGCCGCCGCGATCGATCCCGGTTGCGCGATGGCCTACTGGGGGATCGCCTACGCGTCAGGGCCCAACTACAACAAGGCGTGGGAGGCGTTCGACCCGGTCGACCTCAAACGGTCGGTCGCCCGCGCGCACGCGGCGGCAAAGCGGGCGTGGGAACTGGCCGCCGGCGGCACCCTGGCCGAGCAGGCCCTGATCGGGGCGATCCAGAAGCGGTACCCGTCTCCCGAGCCGGCGGAGGACTGCTCCGCCTGGAACCTTCCCTACGCGGACGCCATGCGCAAGGTCCACGGCGAGCACCCGGCGGACCTCGACATCGTGTCGCTGTTCGCCGAGGCGCTGATGAACATCAGGCCGTGGGGGCTGTGGAACCTGAAAACCGGCGAGCCGGTCGAGGAGGCGCGCACGCGCGAGGCGCAGGCGGTCCTGGAGAAGGGCTTCCTTGACGGCGGGAAGTACCATCCGGGGCTGTTGCACATGTACATCCACCTGATGGAGATGTCGCCGCACCCCGAGCGCGCGCTCAAGGTGTGCGACCGGCTGAGGGGGCTGGTCCCGGCGGCCGGGCATCTCCGGCACATGCCCACCCACATCGACGTGCTGTGCGGGCACTACAACGACGTGGTCGAGCACAACTCGCGCGCGATCGAGGCCGACCGGGAGTACCTGGACCGCGAGGGGCCGCTCAACTTCTACACGCTGTACCGGTGCCACGACTACCACTTCAAGCTGTACGGGGCGATGTTCCTGGGCCAGTACGCCCCGGCGATCGAGGCGGCCGACGAGATGGTGGAGACGCTGCCTGAGACATTGCTCCGCCACGAGGTGCCACCGATGGCCGACTGGCTTGAGGGGTTCGTGTCAATGCGGATGCACGTGCTGATCCGCTTCGGGAAGTGGGACGAGATCCTCCGCGCGGAGCTGCCCGGCGACAGCGATCTGTTCAGCATGACGACCGCCGTGATCCGCTACGCGAAGGCGGTGGCCCACGCGGCCACCGGGCAGGTCGACCGGGCGGAGCGCGAGAGGGGGCTGTTCGAGGAGGCGATGGCCGCGGTGCAGCCCACGCGCTACATCTTCAACAACTCCTGCCGGGACATCCTGGCGGTGGCCGACGAGATGCTGAGGGGCGAGGTCGAGTACCGCAAGGGCAACTTCGACGCGGCGTTCGAGCACCTGAGAAAGTCGGTCGAGGTCGACGACAACCTCCCGTACGACGAGCCGTGGTCCTGGATGCAGCCGACCCGGCACGCCTTGGGCGCGCTGTTGCTGGAGCAGGGGCGGGTGGAGGAGGCCGCGCAGGTCTACCGGGAGGACTTGGGGCTTGACGACAAGCTGAGCCGCGCCTGCCAGCACCCCGACAACGTGTGGAGCCTGCACGGCTACCATGAGTGCCTGAGGAAGCTCAACCGGGAAAACGAGGCGACCCTCATCGGCCAGCGGCTCGCGCTCGCGGAGGCGCGGGCGGATGTCCCGATCAAGGCCTCCTGCTACTGCAGGACGCAATCGGACGGCTGACAGGATCCGGAAGACCTCGAGGGCGCCGGCACACTGACCCCCTCCCGGGCCCGGCACCGCCGGACCATGGAAGGGTCATCGTCCGATGTGCGTCTTCAGGTAGGTGCAAAGGGAGGGTATTCCCGGCTCCCAGTCCCAACCGGGCAACGCCCAGATCAGTCCCAGGTCTTGCAGCCGGTCCTGGGCCCAGCCCGGGTCCTTGTCTGCCCGCGTCTTCAGCGTCTCCTTCATCTCCTGCCAAGTGAGTCTCGGCTCTGTCCCGCGCTCGACCATTGCCGCTGAGACCGCCTCCGCCTCATCCAGCACCCCGTGCTCGATGATCTCCGCGCGGCGGTCCTCGTGGAAAGATTCCCTATCCTCGCTTGCCTGGCGCACCCCCGCCTCCGCGTCCGCCAAGACAATCCGTCTCGGACCTTCCTGCCTGAAGGCGGCCACGTCCCAGGCTCTCTCCCCAAGCATCCGCATGAAGGGGGGATACCGCTGACTCTCGCGGACCAACAGGTCCAGCGCGTCATCGTCGATCGGCAGTCCCGACTTCTCCGCGGGGACGGACAGGGTCTGGCGGACCGCATCGTCGGACTCAAGGCGACCGATTCGCAGGAGCTTGGCCTGTCCCCAGAAGCCGGCGCGCATTCTCCCGAAGCTCGCCGGCAACGCCGGGGTACCCGCGAACACGGCCAGTAGCGGAAGCCCCTTGCGAACACATGTCTTGATGGCGATCAGGAGGGTCCTTCCAAGTTCCGGGGGCAGGCCGTGCGCCTCGTCAACCAGCAGCACTGTCGGGGCGGTGCCGGCCAAGGTCCACAGGGTCGCGGTGATCGAGGCCGGGGGACGGGCTGTGCCCTCGTGCTTTCCCTTGGTGTCCGGCACGCCACCTTCCGTCGTTCGTGCCGTCTCCTCCAGTTGCCCACGGCTGTCCAGCAACTGTGCCGCGACACTGGCGGGATCGGGGCCAAGCCCTTTCAGGGCGAGCTCCAGTACCTGAATGCCCCGGGGTCGCGCCTGTCGCTTGATCTCGTCCAGCAGGACGGTCTTTCCGTTCCCGCGTGGGCCGCACAGGATGACGCAGCTCCCGTCACTGCCTCCGGTGATTCGGTTCAACCGGTTCGCCAAGACCTGAAGCTCATCCGCGCGGCCTGCCACCAAGGGGTGAATCTCGCCCACGCCGGGTTGGAACGGGTTGTTCATCGATGTGCTCGGTGCGCCCATCCCGCGGGTACTACACCGGTCTCCGCTTCGGGGGAGCTCCCCGGGTTGGCTTGACTGTCGCGCGACTGCGTGTCGGCCGGATTGCTGTCGGACCACTTTTGGGCTCGAACACCGCAACGTGCAAGTTGCTGATGCCCCCCAGCGCCTCCTCGATCTTCGGTCGGACCTCCGCCCAGTCGAGACCGCCAAGCCCGCAACCCAGAGCGGGGATGGCGATGGAGTGGATGTCTCGGTCACGGATTTCGCTGGCAAGGTCCAGCAGGCCGCTCTCAATGTCCTCCATGCGGCTCTTGTCGCGCCAATGCCGCTTGGTGGGGAAGTTGACGACGAACCTCGGGTTGGACAGCTGGCCAGTCTCGAAGACGAACATCCGGCCGGGCTTGACCTCTCGGTGCTTGCAGGCGTCGGCATAGGCCGAGAAGTTCCCGGGGAAGGCCCGCTTGAACTCGAGGGCGACACCGCGACCCATCACTCCGACGCAGTTCACGGTGTTGACGAGGGCCTCGGCATCCTCTTCCAGGATGTTGCTCGTCTCGCTCTTGAAGGTGGCCACGGCTTTCCTCTCGCGTCAGTCGCTATCATAATACCACGATGGCTCGACTGACGCAACCGGTTTGTGTGCCGCGGTTGCGATGGCACCGGACACCCGATGCAGGGTCTCTTGGGTGCAGACCCCGATTCGCCTCACCAAGCTCCAAGGGAAGAATTTTTCGACCAGGAACTCCGCTTGTTTCCACTTCTTGCACTTGCGCCAATACCGTTTGTGGACCGAACCCCAGCTGATCCGTTCCGGCTCCGAGAGATCCGCGTAGTCATCAAAGTCGCCGGTGGCTGCGCTGGTCGTGGTGAAGGCCCAGCGACAATCATTTTCTTCGGCCCACTCAACGGTGTCCTGAAGAATCGCCTCCAAGTGTACGATGGGGTGCTGTCCTCCGCGATAGGCCAACTCATCATGTCCGACGTGAATGGCGTGGAGCATGACCGATCTGTAGCAGAAGTAGAACGGCACGCACTCCCCAACACACAAGCCCGGACGACTTGACAGTGCTGTTCGAAGCCGTCGCTGCTTGATGTCGGATATGCCTATGTCTGTGCCCACTTGATGGCCGCTACGTTTGCGTTGGCCGATTTCGGCATCGCACAGGAGGCCGCCTGTCCCGATGATCGGGGGCAGTCGGTCAACGTGCACGATGTGATAGATGCTGATCATGGTACTGTCCCTGTCGGTTGCTGTGGTGTGGTGGACGGTGAAACCGCCCGGCTTGTCTCTCTCGCAAGACAAGAGTCTGCCTTGGACGGCGCGTGAGGATTCTCTGACGGTCTGGCAGAGCTCCATTCCGGTCCCATCGCGCGCGAGTCTCGCCCATGGGGGCGTCCTTCATCTCGTTGTTCGGTGGTGCTTGTTGGCTCACCTCCTGCCCCTTGCCCGCTTACGTTCGCCGCCGCTGGGTCACGTGCTCCACGGTGACCACGCACGAGTCCTCGACAATGATCTCAATGCCATCGAGCCGGTCGCTCTGTTGGGCGGTGATCTTCCCTTCCCGGACCAGCTCCTCCCGCCGCTTCTTGGGCACTCGGTACGCGAGGCCACGATGGGTCTGCCAGCTTTTCCCGAACCTGACGACCAGCTCCACGGTCTCCTTTGATATCCCGCGTTGCTGCATGCGCTCGACCGCATGGTCGGAGAAGGTGAGTGGTGCCTTGCTGGTGTCCTTGGCATCGTCGCGGCCATCATCGTCGGATTGCATGCAACGGATTGTAGCCGTTGCACCGCCGCGGATCAACAGGTCGCGACGTAGGGGGCTCAGGGGCGGCGTGGCGGCGCCTACGGGAGCTGGCGTCCGCCGCCCTTGGTGTCGGAGTAGAACCAGTCGTCAGGGTAGGGGTACCACCAGTCCGCCTCCTTGGCCTTCGGGTCGATGACCACCATCTTGGGCTGGCGGAACGCGTTGAGACCCTGCTGGCCAAGCACGCGGCCTAGGCCGGAGGCCTTGACCCCGCCGAACGGCAATGCGTCGTTGTCGACCAAGGGGTTGTTGACCCAGACCATGCCGACCTCGATCTGCTCCACCCCCTTGAACGCCTCCTCCAGGTCGTTCGTGAAGATGCACGCGCCCAGCCCGAACTCGGTGTCGTTGGCCCGACGCAAGGCCTCGTCGAAGTCTTTCACCCGGACCACCGAGGCGACCGGCCCGAACACCTCCTCGTTCAGGACGCGCATGTCGTCCGTCACCTCCGTGAGGATGGTCGGCTCGTAGAACCACCCGGTCTCAAGGCCGTCCGGCACCTTGCCCCCGAGCGCGACCCGGGCGCCCTTTGTGCGGGCGTCCTCCACCAGCCGCGCGACCTTCTCGCGCGCCGCGTCGGAGACGAGCGGTCCGATCTCCGCGACACCCATCCCGTCGCCGATGCGAAGCCGCCGGGCGCGCTCGACGAACGCGCCGACAAACGCGTCGTGCACCCCGTCGACGACGTAGACGCGCTCGGCGGAGGTGCAGACTTGGCCGGACTGAAGGAACGCCGCGGTGACCGCACCCGCCGCCGCGACACCGATGTCGGCGTGGCTGGAGACGATGCACGGGTCGCTGCCGCCCGCCTCGATGACCGCAGGCTTCATGCCGCGCGCGGCCTGTACCGCGACCTCCCGGCCGACCGTCACGGAGCCGGTGAAGGCGACCGCGTGGGTCTTGGGGCTTTCGATCAGGCGCCTCCCGGTGTCGGCGCCTCCCGGCACGCAGGCGACCAGTCCCTCCGGCAGGTGCCGGAAGAACCGCATGAACTCCATCGCGCACAGGGTGCCCGCATGCGCCGGCTTGAGGACGGCGCCGTTTCCGGCCGCCAGCGAGGCCGCCATGGACCAGCACCCGAGGATGAGCGGGAAGTTGTGCGGCACGATGTGCACCGTCACCCCGTAGGGGACATAGGTCTGGCACTGGAAGGACCCCGGCTGCATTGGGCCGGCGATCTTGCCCGCGTCGTTGCGCGCCATCTCCGCGTAGTAGCGGAAGACCGGCGGGATGTTCGCGATCTCGCCGATGGACTCGGGGTAGGGCTTGCCGGTCTCCAGGGTCATCAGCCTGGCGACCCCGACCATGTCGGACGCCTCCATGTCGTTCGCGACTTGGTGAAGTGCCTGCGCGCGCGACTTGCAGTCCTGCGCCGCCCAGGATCGTTGCGCCTTGCCGACCCGGTCCAAGACGCTGTCCAGGACCTCTGGCGCCATCTCGCCCGCGACGCCCACTCGCTCAAGCGTCGACGGGTTGGTGACGGGAACGCCGGGGCCGGGCAGCGGCGTATGCTCCGGATTGACGAAGTGGCTTGGCGTCGCGGGATCAAACACAGGGCGCGGGGATCATCGGATCATGTAGGCCTTTCTGACGGTCTCGTGCACGATGCAGGTTCCCTTCCACCCCTTGGGGAAGAAGGCCGCGGTGTCCGGGGCGATCTCGGTTGTCTCGCCGTCATCGCTCACGTAGGTGCACCGGCCCTCGAGGAAGTGGCAGAACTCGTCCGCGGTGACCTCGCAGCGCCACTTGCCGGGCGTGCAGAGCCACAGGCCGCACTCGGGGTGCCCGTCAGGGCCCTTGTGCAGCAGCCTGCCCGACGTGCGCGAGCGCCCCTCGATCATGTCGGGGATGTCCCCCCAGTCGGCGAGGTCTTCCCGGGCGGACATTCCGGGAAGGCACACCGCGCCGCTCACGCCTGGCCCTTGAGGATGCCGTCCAGGATCTGCGCGGCCTTCGACGGGCCGTGGCGCGAGCGCATGTGCGCCGACGTCTCCCGCAGCCTCCCTTGGATGGCGGGGTCGTTGATGCACTTGTCGAGCGCGTCGGCCAGCTGGCTGTCGGTCCAGTCGTAGCGGTGCAGGCCGATCCCGTGCCCGGTCTCCCCGACCCTCCTCGCGTTGTCGTGACCGTCCCAGACGTAGGGCATGATGATCGCCGGCTTGCCGAAGTAGAGGCACTCGGTGAACGAGTTGTTGCCGCCGTGGTGGATGACCGCGTCGACCAGCGGGATCACCGACGGTTGGGGATACCAGTCCGCGAGGTGGACGTTGTCCGGGACGTCGGTGTACGCGTCCATGTAGTCCCCGACGTTGACGAGCGCGCGGTAGGGGAGCCCCGACACGGCGCCGATGATCCGCTTCATCAGGTCGGTGTCGCCGGCCCCGAGCGACCCGAAGGAGACGTAGAGCAACGGCTTGTCGTTGTTCGACTTGAAGGCCGGGACCTCGTACGGCTTCTCCTCGCGCACGCAACCCTCCAGGTACTGGAACCGCCCCGGGTCCAGCGGGTTCTCGCGCTCGTACCTGACCGGGTCCGGGTACAGCAGCAGGTTCATCGTCGGCGATGTCTCGAAGAACTCGCCGAGCGGGTAGGGGTCCTCCCCGCACGTCGCCAGGAAGGCGTTGTAGTCGTCGTGGATCGGCTTGATCACCTCCTTGAACCGCCGGTCGTAGGCGGCCATGCCCTCGCGGTCGTCGATGCCGCACCCCGACAGGTGCGGCGGCACCCTCGGGTCCGGGATCTCGTTCTCGGAGCACGAGATGATCCGCACCCACGGGACGCCGTGCTGCTTGATCGCCGGGAACATGATCACGTTGTCCACGCACACCAGGTCCGGCCGGGTCTTCGCCAGGATGCCCGGCAGGTCCTTCTGCGCCCACTTCGCGCTGTCGACGATCGCCTCCCAACAGTCCTTCACGTAGTTGTCGATCTGGTCGATCGGACTCTTGCGGAAGTTCGGGATGTGCCCGTTGATGAAGTCCGACCAGAACTTCGCCATCGCCTCCGGCTCCATCGGCTCCGACAGCGCCACCGGGTGCGCCTCGAACCCGTACCCCTGGTAGGTCTCGACAAACCCCGGGTCGCTCAGGAACACGGCCTTGTGGCCGAGCTTCTCGCAGGCCTGCGCGATGGCGACCGAGTTCAGCGCCGGGCCGAACGCGGCCTCGGGGAAAAACGCGATTTTCTTCTGTGTCATGGTCCTCCCTGTCCCTTGTCGACTGTTGGGTCCTCGGGCAGGACGTGCGTGTGCCGCGCCTCCCAGACGCAGTAGACCTCCTGCCCGGGCGCAAGTGTAGCCTGTTCCGCCTCCCCGGCGGGAATCCGCGCGTCGATGGCCAGGCGCGAGCCGAGCACGCTGACGCGCACCCCAAGGTCCGCGCCGCGGTACGCGATGTCCGACACCGTGCCGCGCACGGCGTTCCTCCCGTCCGCCGGGGCGGCCCGGGACAGCGACACCCGCTCGGGGCGGACCGCCAGCGAGACCGGGCCACCCGCGACGCCCGCGCCGCCGTGCCCGGCGACCAGCCCGATCCCCGGTACCTCGGCGCCCCCGGCGGCGCGAGTCCCCGACAGGAAGTTCATCGACCCGACAAAGTCCGCCACAAACCGCGACACCGGGCACTCGTAGAGGTCGTGCGGGGTTCCGGCCTGCGCGAGCCGCCCGCGGTCGAGGACGGCGATCCGGTCGGCGAGGACCAGCGCCTCCTCCTGGTCGTGGGTCACGATCAGGAAGGTCACGCCGACCTCGTGCTGCAGGCGCTTGAGTTCCAGCCGCATCTCCTCGCGGATCTTCCTGTCGAGCGCGGACAGGGGCTCGTCGAGCAGCAGCACCTTGGGGCG
>CAZZIL010000156.1:0-8778 GCA_964654265.1 uncultured Gammaproteobacteria bacterium
AGCAGGGCCGCGAAGGCCGCGCCGCCCCTTGCGCGTTCCGGGTTTTCCGGGAAGGTCCTTCGCTGGCGGGCAACCCTCCGCAAGACCCGGATCACACTCCCGAGCCCCGCCGCGCCAAGGTGGCGGGCCCGCTCACCGCAACCCCTGGATCAAGCCGAGGATGGGGGGGGGTGAGTGGCGGTGACGGAGCGCACAGCGCCGCCCGTTGGAACCGAAGCGGCCACCGCGATGAGAACTCGGCACCCCCCGGTCCCCGTTGCTATCCCCCGTGCGGTCATCTTGTGCGCAATCAAGTATACAGCAGACCCCGTTGCGGCAAGTCACGATCCGTCCCGGCATGCGAGTTCGTCCGGCCAGCCAGCCGGGTTCCCGGCATCCCCTCTCCGGCGCGATGCCTATCGGGCCGTCTTCAGCCTCGGCTCCTTGCGCCCTTCCGCGACCGCCGCCCGCATCGCCTTGAGCGCGGCGACAATCTTGGCGTCGCGCTCCGCCGACAGCTCATCGAAGGCGCGTCCCTTCTCCTCTTCCCGTATCCCCTCGCAGAGCCTCGCGACCACCTCGGGCGTCAGCCGCGGATCGCCCAGGTCCTCCCACCAGCGGTGGAACGACGGGCCGAAGCGCTCGCAGAACACCTCCATCCCGTGCCCGCCGCTGCCGAGGTTGAAGAGCATGTGCGGCCCCATCACGGCCCACCTCAGCCCGGGGCCGGCGCTGACCGCCTTGTCGACATCCTCGACGCTCGCGACCCCCTCGACAACCAGGTGGATCGCCTCGCGCCACAGCGCCGCCTGCAGCCGGTTGGCGACGTGCGCCGGCACCTCCTTGCGCACGCGGATGGTCACCTTCCCCACCGACCCGTAGAACCGCTCGGCCTTCTCAAGCGTCCCCGCGGCGGTCTTGTCGTTCGCCAGCAGCTCGACCAGCGGGATCAGGTGCGGCGGGTTGAACGGGTGCCCAAGCACCAGGCGGCCGGGATCCCTCCAGCCCTGCTGCAGGTCCCCGAGCAGGAGACCCGAGGAGCTCGTCGCGACAACCGCCCCGGGCGTCAGCCGAGGCTCGATGAGCGAGAAGACCTCGCGCTTCACGCCGATCCGCTCCGGCACGCTCTCCTGCACAAACTGCGCCCGCGCAACCGCCGACCCGGGATCCCGCGCGAAGCGCACGCGGTCGGGGTCCCCGTTGTCGGCCAGCCCCAGCTCGGCCAGGCTGGGCCAGGCGCGCTCGACGTAGTCGCGCACATAGGCCTCGACCCCGTCCGACGGGTCGTGCACGTCGACCTCCAGCCCGGCCGCAAGGAAGAGCGCGGTCCAGCTGGCGCCGATGGTCCCGCCGCCGACGACCCCGACGACCTCGATGCCTGTCGGGTCGGCCCCGTCCTGTGCCATGTCCGCCTCCTTCCTCCCGGATCCGTGGGTGGCGCCGTCAGAACAGCGCCGGGTTCAGCGGCGATGCCGCGGTGAGTCCGCCATCGACCACGAGCGTCTGCCCGGTGACGAATGCCGACTCGTCCGACGCGAGCCACAGCGCGGCGGCCGCGATGTCCGCCGGGCGGCCGAGGCGCCCGGCCGGGTGCCGGGCCAGGGCATCCTCCTGCGCCGCCCGGGGATCGCGCGCGACCCCGAACGCCGCGTCGGCCATCCCGGTCATGATCCACCCGGGGCAGATCGCGTTGCAACGGACGCCGTCCTTTCCGTGGTCGGCCGCGACCGACCGGGTGAGGCCGTGCACGAACGACTTTGACGCGTTGTACAGCGCCATCCCGGGATCGGCGGCGTTCCCGCTGATCGAGCCGATGTTGACGACCGACCCGCCGCCGGAGCGGGCGATCAGCGGGATGAAGGCGCGGCAGCAGAGGAACACCCCCCTCATGTTCGTCCCGGCGAGCAGCTCCCAGTCCTCGTCGGTCGTGTCGACGACCGTCTTCTCGACCTGCACGCCCGCGTTGTTGACCAGGACGTGCAGCCGGCCGTGCGCGGACTCGACCGCGTCGCGGAGCGACCCGACACCCGCGGGGTCCGACACGTCCGCGGTGCGCCAGCCGATGCGTCCCGGCAAGTCGCCCGGCCTTTCTCCCCGCCCGCAGGCCAGCACCTCGGCGCCCTCGGCCAGGAAGCGGCCGGCGATCGCCCGGCCGATCCCCCTGGAGCCGCCGGTGACGAGCGCCACCTTGCCTTCCAGCGTCACGGTTCCCGGCCGCTCACCACGGTGTGTCCGGCGGCCCTGCCCGACCGGCGCGTGTCGCGCAAGCGGCCACCGGCCTTCCCGCCCGGGGAACGCGCCCCGTCAGTGCGCGAACTGGACGTGGCGGACAACCGTGTAGCCTTCCAGGGCGTACACCGACATGTCGCTCCCGTAGCCGGAGCCGCGCATGCCCCCGTGGGGCATCTCCGCGGTCGCGATCCCGTGCGTGTTCACCCAGGTGATCCCGTAGCGCAGGCGCGAGGAGATCCGCATCGCCGCGCCGAGGTCCCGGGTCCACACCGACGAGGCGAGCCCGTAGTCGCTGTCGTTGGCGAACTCTATCGCCTGGTCGATCCCCGACACCGGGGTGACGGAGATCACCGGGCCGAAGACCTCCTTGCGGACGATCTCGTCCTGCTGGCGCGCGTGCGCGACCACCGTCGGCGAGTAGAAGAAGCCGGGGCGGTCGAGCCGAGTCCCCCCGGTGGTCACCTCGCAGTGGGACAGCCCCTTGGCGCGCTCCACGAAGCCGGACATCCGGTCCAGCTGGGCCTCGCTGATCACCGGCCCCATCTCGACGCCCTCGTCTTTCGGCCCCGCCACGTTGATCGTCGAGACGGCCCCGGTGAGGTCCGCCACAAACCGGTCGTACACCTTGCTTGCGGCGTACAGCCGGCACGGCTGCGCGCAGTCCTGCCCGGCGTTGAAGAACGCGCCGCCGCGGATGCCGGCGACCACCTCGTCCAGGTCGGCGTCGTCGAGGACGATGACCGGGGCCTTGCCGCCCAGCTCCATGTGGGTGCGCCGGATGCGCCTGGAGGCCGCCTCCAGCACCCGGCTCGCGGTCGCCGGGCTCCCGGTCAGCGACACCATCTCGACGCGGGGGCTGTTGACCAGCGCCTCCCCGGTGGTGGGGCCTCTCCCGACGACCACGTTCAGCACCCCCTTGGGAAGGATGTCCGACGCCAGCTCCGCGAGCCGCAGCGTGCTCAGCGGCGTCAGCTCGGAGGGCTTGAGCACCAGCGTGCACCCGGCCGCGAGCGCCGGCGCCACCTTCCAGGCGGCCATCATCAGCGGATAGTTCCACGGCGCGACCGAGCCGACCACGCCGGCCGGGTCCCGGCGGATCATCGAGGTGAACCCCGGGACGTACTCCCCGGCCGCGCTGCCGGGCAGGCAGCGGGCCGCGCCCGCCATGAAGCGGAAGACGTCGATCGTCAGCGGCATCTCGTCCGCCTTCGCGCTCGCCAGCGGCTTGCCGCAGTCCAGCGACTCCAGCCCGGCGAGCTCGTCCGAGCGCCGCTCCATCTCGTCCGCCAGCCGCAGAAGCAGCCCCGCGCGCTCCGCCGGCGCCGTCGCGCCCCAGGCCGGGAACGCGACCGCCGCCGCCGCGACCGCCGCCTCCACCTGCTCGCCGGACGCCTCGGCGACGGTCGCGACCGTCTCCCCGGTGGACGGGTCGACGACCGGGATCGCCGGGCCGTCGCCCTCCACCCACTCCCCATTGATCAAGTGCCTTGTCTGCATGCCTTGCCCTCCCCTCGTCAAAAGCCGGTCCGGTCGGCGCCCTTGAGCCCCAGGCGCTCGCGCGCCTCCGCCGGCGTCGCGATCTCCAGGCCGAGCGCCTCGGCGATCCCGCGGATCTTGCGCACCTGGTCGGCGTTCGACCGCGCCAGCTCCCCCCGGGAGATGAACAGGCTGTCCTCCAGCCCGACGCGGACGTTCCCGCCGAGCATCATCGCCTGGGTCGCGAACGGCATCTGGTGGCGCCCGGCCGCGAGCACCGACCACTCGTGGTCGTCGCCGAAAAGCCTCGTCGCCACCTTGTGCATGTGGAAGAGGTTGTCGGGGTCCGCGCCCGCGCCGCCGAGGATCCCGAAGATCAGCTGGACGAAGACCGGCGGGCGCACCAGCCCCTGGTCGACAAAGTGCGCCAGGTTGTAGAGGTGTCCGAGGTCGTAGCACTCGCACTCGAACCGGGTCCCGTGGGCGTCGCCGAGCCCGCGCAGGATCGACTCGATGTCCTTGAAGGTGTTGCGGAAGATGAAGTCGCGGGTCATCTCCAGGAAGGCCGGCTCCCACTCGTGCTGCCACTTCTCGTGCTTGGCGAGCATGGGGAAGATGCCGAAGTTCATCGACCCCATGTTCAGCGACGCCATCTCCGGCTTGGCGCGCATGGCGGCGGCGAGCCGCTGCTCCAGGGACATCCCGAGCCCGCCGCCGGTCGACACGTTCACGACGGCGTCGCAGCCGCGCTTGATGGCCGGCAGGAACCGCATGAACACGTCCGGGTCCGGGGTCGGGCGCCCGGTCTCCGGGTCGCGCGCGTGCAGGTGGATGACGGATGCGCCCGCCTCGGCCGCCCCGATCGCGGCGGCGGCGATCTCGTCCGGGGTGACCGGCAGGTGGGGCGACATCGTCGGGGTGTGGATGCCCCCCGTCACCGCGCACGTGATGATCACCCTCCTCGGCATCGGCCCGGCCTCAAGGCCTCATCTGCTGCACCTGGGCGGTCAGCCCGCCGTCGAGCACCCAGAGCTGGCCGCTGGCGTACACCGACTCGTCCCCGGCGAGCCAGAGGACCAGGCTCGCCACGTCCTTCGGCGTGCCGTAGCGCCGCAGCGGGTGGACCCGCCGCGCCTCCTCCTCCAGGTCCTCGGGGTCGCCGGCCGCGCTGAAGAAGCCCTTCAGCATCGGCGTGTCGATGAACCCCGGGCACACCGCGTTCACGCGGATGTTCTCCGGCCCGCAGTCGCACGCCATCGCCCGGGTCAGCGCGTGCACCGCGCCCTTGGTCGCGCAGTACGCCGCGAGGCCGGGGTCCGCGATGAACCCGTCGTAGGAGCCGAAGTTGACGATCGACCCGCCGCCGGCCTTGCGCATCAGCGGGATCGCGTGCTTGCCGGCGAGGAACGTCCCGGTGACGTTGACCGCGAATATCCGCTCCCACTCCTCCAGCGAGGTCTCCTCGGCCGTCTTCTCGATCTCGATGCCCGCCGTGTTGACCAGGATGTCGAGCCGGCCGTGCGCGTTGTCGACCCGGCCCATGAGCTCCCGGACCTCGTCCTCGCGGGTCACGTCGGTCCGCACCTGCGTCACGCCGCCCTCCGGCGCGCCGTCGGCCGGCCCGAGGTCCGCGCTGACGACGGCCGCGCCCTCGGCCGACAGGCGCGCGCACACCGCGGCGCCGATCCCGCCGCGCCCGCCGGTCACCACGGCGACCTTCCCGGAGAGCGACGCCCCGGCGGTCACTCCGCCTCTCCCGCGCGGGCGCGCCCGCGCGCCGCGGCAGTCCTAGCCCGCCACCGCATGCCCGTACGCCTCCAGCAGCAGCCCGTGGAAGTGGTGCACCGCGTGCTCGCTCATCCCGGAGCCGTCCGGGTCGTGGACGATGCGCCCGCACTCGTACGCCGGCGTCGCCATCCCGCGCTGGACGCTCTCCACGATGTCGATGTCCTCCCTTTGCAGCACGCGGTCGATGTAGTTGATCGCCTCCCACTCCTGCCCGTTCGGCTCGGCCTCCTCGAAGAAGAAGTCGTAGGTCTCGCGCGTGCGCCCCGGACCGTCCGGGACGATGTTCAGCACCAGGAAGTTGCCGCGGCCGGGATAGCGCAGCAGGCAGGTGTTCGGCCACAGCCACCACACCGCGTGGTCGTCGACGGTCGCGCCCTCGGTGCTGTAGGCCGTGTTCGCGTCCTTGCTCGCCTTCGCCATGTGGCTGGAGTAGATCCCGTGCGTGGTCACCCGGTAGGTGTCGAACTGCAGCAGGCTGCAGAAGTCCTTGTGCGCCACCGGGCAGTGGTAGCACTCCAGGAAGTTGTCGACGACGACCTTCCAGTTGGCCTTGATGTCGAAGGTCAGCCGGTGCGCGAACGTCAGCCGGCCGATGTCGGGCGCGTACCGGGCGATCTCCGCCGCCAGCCCGCCCGACTGCGTGGAGAGCGCCTCCGCCCCCGGGTCCAGGTTGACGTAGACGAAGCCGCAGAACTCCTCCACCTGGACGGGCATCAGCCCGATCTCCCCCTTGTCGAAGCCTTCCAGCTTGTCGGTGCGGGGCGCGCCCCTCAGCCGCCCGTCGAGGTTGTAGGCCCACCCGTGGTACGGGCACACGATCACGCGCGCCTTGCCCTCGCCTTTCAGCAGCTCGTGCCCGCGGTGCTGGCAGACGTTGTAGAACGCGCGCAACCCGCCATCCTCCCCCGGGTCGCGCAGCACCACGACGCTGCGCCCCATCACGTCCCGGACGCAGTACGCGCCCGGCTCGCGCAGCTTCTCCGCGTGGCACACCCACTGCCAGCTCCGGTGGAAGATCGCCTCGCGCTCGACCTCCAGGAACCTCGGGTCGGTGTAGCACCGCGCGTTCAGCGTGCTCGACCGCTCCGGCGCCCCGGCGACGTAGCCGGCGCCCACCAGCTCAAACTCGGACCTGTCCAGCAAGGCAGTCATGCCTGTCTCCCCCTCTCGCTCGGTTCTCGGAAGGGCGGATTTTGCCACAGGGCGGCGCGCGGGCGGAAACGCCCCGCCGTTCACCTCAGGAACGAGTAGCGCTCGTTGGCCCACGCCTGGAGCAGCCGGTCGATGATCATCGCGAGGAACGCCATGGCGAGTCCGGCGGCGAGTCCGAGTCCCATTTTCGCGGCCGACAGGGCGACGTAGATCTGCTGCCCCAGCCCGGTCGTGCCGACGAGCGCGGCGATCACCAGCATGGCGAACGAGTACATGATCGTCTGGTTCAGCCCGACGAGCATGGACGGCACCGCCACCGGGAGCCGGACGTCCCAGAACATCTGCCGGCGGGTGCACCCCTGCATGGCGGCCGCCTCGACCAGCTCCCTGGGGACCTGCCGCAACCCGCTCTCCGTGTAGCGCACGGCCGGGACGAACGCATAGGCGACGATCGCCAACAGCGCGGTGAACTCGCCGATCTGGAACAGCATCAGCGTCGGGATCAGGAAGACGAACAGCGGGATGGTCTGGAAGGTGTCGCAGACCACGCGGATCACGCGCGATGCCCGGTCGCTCGCCGCCGCCCAGATCCCGAGCGCGCTCCCCAGGGCGAACGCCATCAGCGCGGCCGCCAGGCACAGGTACAGGGAAAGCATCGCCCGGTCCCACAGCCCGCCGGCGATGATGAAGCCCAGCGCCGCGGCGATCCCGGCGGCCAGCCGGATCCCGCCAAGCCGCCAGCCCAGGAACACCAGCAGGGCCACGGTCACGGGCCAGTGGGACCCGGTGAGCCCGAAGTAGAGGTAGTAACCGGCCACGGCGGCGACCAGCGCGGCGACCCATCCCCGGCGGGCGAACAGGAAGGCGACGCAGCCCAGCGCCAGGAGCCCGTACCCCGCCCGAAGGCCGGGGGTGAACTCGATCCCCCAGGTCAGGGGGAGAATCGCCTG
This sequence comes from uncultured Gammaproteobacteria bacterium, assembly GCA_964654265.1. Lineage (GTDB taxonomy): Bacteria > Pseudomonadota > Gammaproteobacteria > Tethybacterales > CBDBMS01 > CBDBMS01. Next base: position 7,578 of record CAZZIL010000156.1, read on the forward strand.
GTCCAGCCCCACCCTGAGCGGCAACAGGTAGTAGAAGAACGCCTGGTTCTTCAGCCAGGTCAGCTGGTCGCCCCAGCCGGCAACGATGCCCGACAGGCCGTCGTTGATCGCGCGGGCGACGTTCTCTCCCCACTCCTCCGACCCGGCGACCCACGCCGGGTCGGACCATTTCAGGGCGACAACGGCCACGGCGAGCGTCGCGACCATCGCGGCCGTCCGGGCGGGCGTGGACGGCGCGCCGCCGCCGCGCCCCTCCTTGCCGTGCGCGGCGAACGACATCGAGACCCGGTCCAGGATGACCGCGATCAGCACGATCACCAGGCCGGCGAGCAGGCTCTCGCCAAAGCGGGCCTTGCGCATCGAGCTGAGCACCTCCCAACCGATGTCGTCGAACCCGCCGATGACCGACGCGATGATGACCATCGACAGCGCGGCCATGATTGTCTGGTTCAGCCCGACCTTGATCTGCGCCGCGGCCGCCGGGATCTCCGCCCAGAACAGCCTCTGCATCCGCGACGTCCCCGACATCTTCGCGGCTTCCACGATCTCTGGCGGCACCTGCCTCAGGCCCAGCATCACGTTGCGCACCATCGGCGGGCAGGCGTAGATCGCGCTCGCGATCAGCCCAACGACCGGGCCGAATCCGAACATCACCAGCAGGGGGATCAGGTAGGCGAAGGTCGGCACCGTCTGCATCAGGTCCAACGCCCAGGAGACCACCCTCTCCACGCGGCGGTCGCGGACGGCGGCCACGCCGACCGCGAGCCCCGTCGCCACCGACAGCGGCACGGCGATGCCCACAAGCGCCATGGTGTTCATCGCCTGGCGCCAGTACCCGGACAGCGCCACGTACAGCAGCGACAGCACGCAGACCGTGACCAGCACGGCCCCGCCGCCGCTGCGCCACGCAACCCACCCGACCACCATGACCGTCACGGGCCAGGGCACCCACTGCAACGAGTGCGCCAGCCCGACCATCGGCCACTCCAGCGCCTCGCCGAACGCCCGCGACACCGGCTTGAGCACGTCGGTGAGCGCCACCATGGCCGATTCGATCCCCGGAACCAACGGGAGCGCCAGCGCGTCGGGGACGACGCGCAGCCACGGGTGCGCCCCGCCCAAGGCCACGCACGCGATCGCCAACAGGACGATCACCCCCCACCCCGGCGCGCCCCGGAGGTCCCAACGCCCGACCGGGGAG
>CAZZIL010000157.1:0-3843 GCA_964654265.1 uncultured Gammaproteobacteria bacterium
GAGCGGCCGCGGCAAGTCGCGCCGCGCCTACGACCTGCTGTGCGAGGTCGAGGCCGAGGACCTGATCGCCTTCGGGCTGATCCCGGAGTTTGTCGGGCGTCTGCCGGTGGTCGCGCCGTTGCACGAGCTCGGCCAGGACTCCTTGGAGCGCATCCTGGTGGAGCCGAAGAACTCGCTGGTCAAGCAGTACACCGAGATGCTGAGGATGGAGGATGTCAAGCTCGACTTCCGGCAGGACGCGATCCGGGAGCTGGCGCGGCTTGCGAAGCGGCGCGGCACCGGTGCGCGCGGCCTGCGCTCGATCATGGAGGGACGCCTTCTCGACGCGATGTACGAGATCCCGTCGCTTCCCGACGTGGTCGAGCTGGTCGTCGACAAGGACACCATCGGCGGCAAGCCGCCGATCCTCGTGACCCGCAAGTCGCAGCGGCGCGCCCGGCGCCGGCTGGTGGCCGGGTGAGTTGACAGTGAGCCGGGCCGCCCCCATGTATGCCAGAGTGTGCCGGCCTGCCGGCGGGCGGCGACTGACCGAACAAAAGGACACCGAATGACAGACCAACCCGAACAGCAGCCCCCCTCCCTTCCGGGGTTCGGCCGCGAGCGCGCGCTTCTCCCGCTGAGGGACGTGGCGGTGTTCCCGCACCTGGTGATCACGCTCTACGTCGGGCGCCCGTTCTCGATCAAGTCGCTGGAGTACGCAAGCAAGCACGGCAGCGAGATCGTGCTGGTGGCGCAGCGCAACCCGGAGGTCGAGACCCCCAAGGGGGAGGAGGTCTACGACGTCGGCTGCCTGTCGACGGTCATCGACTCCCGCCCGCTCAACGACGGCACCCACAAGGTGCTGGTGGAGGGCAAGAGGCGCGTGCACATCCGCGAGGTGCAGTACCTTGAGGACCAGACCCTGGTGTGCCGCGCCGAGGACATCGAGGTCTTCAACAAGATCTCGGACACCCCGCAGGAGATCGCGCTGCGCCGGTCGCTGGTGACCGCCTTCGAGAACTTCGTGCGCGGGCAGCGCAAGCTCTCGCAGGAGCTGGTCGCGCAGGCCGCGTCGGTGCAGGAGCTGGACCGGCTGGTCGACACGGTCGTGTCGCACCTGCCGCTGTCGGTGGCGGACCACCAGGAGTTCCTGGAGATGTCGGACGTCGCGGCGCGCGCCGAGAAGTTGCTGGCGCGGATCAGCCAGGAGCAGGAGATCTCGAAGATCGAGAAGAAGATCTACGGCCAGGTGAAGAAGCAGATCGAGAAGAGCCACCGCGAGTTCTACCTGAACGAGCAGGTGAAGGCGATCCAGAAGGAGCTTGGCGACGACCCCCGCAACGAGCTCGACGAGCTGAAGAGCCGCGCCGAGAACGCCGGCATGTCGAAGCGCGCGAAGGAGAAGTGCCTGCAGGAGCTCAAGAAGCTGTCGCTGATGCCGATGATGTCGGCCGAGGCGACCGTGGTGCGCAACTACGTCGACACCCTGTTGTCGTTCCCGTGGAAGAAGCGGGCGAAGACCAACCCGGACCTGGTGAAGGCCGAGCGGCAGCTGGCGAGCGACCACCACGGCCTAGAGAAGGTCAAGGAGCGGATCCTCGAGTACCTCGCGGTGCAGCGCCGGGCGAAGAGGGCGAAGAGCCCGGTGCTGTGCTTCGTCGGCCCGCCGGGGGTGGGCAAGACCTCGCTCGGCCGCTCGATCGCCAAGGCGACCGAGCGCGACTTCGTGCGCATCTCGCTCGGCGGGGTCCGCGACGAGGCGGAGATCCGCGGCCACCGCCGCACCTACATCGGCTCGATGCCCGGCAAGGTCATGCAGGGGCTCGTGCGCGCCGGGACGAAGAACCCGGTGTTCCTGTTCGACGAGATCGACAAGATGGGGATGGACTTCCGCGGCGACCCGGCCGCGGCGCTGCTTGAGGTGCTGGACCACGAGCAGAACCACAACTTCTCGGACCACTACGCCGAGGTCGGGTTCGACCTCTCCGAGGTGCTGTTCATCACGACGTCGAACACGCTGAACATCCCCCCGGCCTTGGCGGACCGGCTGGAGGTGATCCCGCTCTCCGGGTACACGGAGAACGAGAAGATGGAGATCGCGCGCCGCCACCTGATCCCGAAGCAGCTGGAGCAGAACGGCTTGGAGGAGGGCGACCTGGAGATCGCTAACGACGCGCTGCTCACGGCGATCCGGTACTACACGCGCGAGGCGGGGGTGCGCGAGCTGGAGCGCGCCATCTCCAAGATCTGCCGCAAGATCGTGATCGACATCGAGCGCAAGGCGCCGAAGGGGCGCAAGGCGCCGGCCAAGGGGAAGAAGGCGAAGGCGAAGGCGAAGGCCGGCAAGCCGGAGGCGGCCGAGGCCGCCGCGCCCGGGGACGGGACGGCGCCGGGGGCGGACGCGCCCAAGCCCGGGGAAGCGGAGGCCAAGCCGGAGGAGGCCGCGCCCGAGAAGACGAAGGTGTCCCCGCGCAAGAAGGTCGTCATCGGCGTGAAGAGGGCCGAGAAGCTGCTCGGCGTGCGCCAGCACAAGTTCGGGCGGGCCAACCAGGAGGACAAGGTCGGCCAGGTCACCGGGCTCGCGTGGACGAACGTCGGGGGCGACCTGCTCTCGATCGAGGTCGCCAAGTTCAAGGGCTCAGGGAAGATCGTGCGCACCGGGAAGCTCGGCGAGGTGATGAGGGAGTCGATCACCGCCGCGGTCAGCGTGATGCGCTCGCGCGCGAAGGGGCTCGGCATCGCGGAGTCGTTCCACCGCAACGAGGACATCCACGTGCACCTGCCGGAGGGCGCGATCCCGAAGGACGGGCCGAGCGCGGGGATCGGCATCGTGACCGCGCTGGTCTCGGTGTTCACCGGGATCCCGGTGCGCGCCGACACCGCGATGACCGGCGAGATCACCCTCCGCGGCGAGGTGCTCCAGGTCGGCGGCCTCAAGGAGAAGCTGCTTGCCGCCCACCGCGGCGGCATCAGCCGGGTGATCCTCCCCGAGGAGAACCGCAAGGACATGGAGGAGGTCCCCGAGGAGATCCAGAAGGGTCTCGAGTTCTTCTGGGTGCGGTGGATCGACGAGGTGCTGAACATCGCCCTGACGGAGATCCCGAGCCCGAAGCGCGGGACGAAGCGCCGGAGCAAGTCGGCGAAGCCCCCGGTCCCGCCGAAGGACAAGGGCAAGGAGCCGTTCCAAGAACCAGTGACACACTGACTGCCATGAGACACGCCATCACCACCCCCCTGAAGCTCGCGGGCCTGTTTGCGGTTGTCGGGCTGAGCCTTGCCGTGGCAGGTTGCGCCCGTCCGATCACACAGCGAATCGATGTCAGCGAATCCGAACTTCACGCGGAGGAGCTGAACCAGTACGCCGCCATGTACGAACTCAGGCTGGAGCAGGACCAGCGCCTTTGGCGCGTTGGCTCGGTGTTAAACCGAGCCGCCGCCAGTCTTTGCCCGGATCGGGTAGAGAACAGGTTGGGGATATTCATGCCTGACCTGAGCGTTATTCCGGAAGAATACCACTTGGTCGCCGATCGCTTTGGAATAGGGGAGCGTCCGGCTATTCTTGCTGTCCTTGAGGATACTCCGGTGTCCCGTAGCGGAATAAAGGTGGGCGATGTGATCCTTGCGTTCGATGACATACGATTTGATGAGCATGACTCAGAGCCGCTGGCAAGAGTTGATCCAGATGAGTTTGCGAAGGCGTATGAAGATGGAATGGTCAATATCCACGTATCTCGGTCAGGGGTGCGCCACGATTTCTCGGTACGAACGGAGCAGTATTGCGGTTATCCGATTTCTCCGCACGACACGGAGGAGATTGGCGCGTTTGCCGACGGAGACCAGGTGGTTGTGTCTCGTGGATTAATT
>CAZZIL010000158.1:0-2853 GCA_964654265.1 uncultured Gammaproteobacteria bacterium
ACGCGCCACGGATGCCGGTTGCGAGTCGCCGGGAAACGGCATGGCCCGCGCGCCGGGCGGGTCTCGCCGGTCCCCGTGGGTTGGGACCGCTGAGGTCGTCTGGGCCGGCCGTGTGCGTTGTGCGGCGATGGTGCGCCGCCCTCCGTGAATCATGCGCGGCGGGCCGTCGGCTCGATGTGTGCGCGATGGCGCCGCCTGCGCGTTGCCCATGGCGGGTTGCCACGCGCGCTCCCCGACGCCTCGGGTGCTTGGTGGAGGCGCCCCGGCCTCAAGGGGACGGCCGCAACCGGCAGGCCCACATGCCCGTCCCCGATCACTGTGATGTCCATGCCCTGGCCGTCCTGTCCCGTTGTTGTCAAGGCGGGGATTGTGTCCGTTGCCGGGAGCAAGGTTGCCGCCCCACCATCGCGACAGCCTTCCGGTCGCGGAGGCCCGCCACCGCAAACCCGTCTCCCCGGCGAACCGGGGCTTGGCGGGCGCCGCCACCGTCTCGGCGTGATCCGCCTCGTTGAGGCGCGGCGCACGGGAGCGCTTGGCGGGGCGTTCTCTTGGCGACGGTCCTCGCCGCCGCCCGGAGCTTCCGCCGCCAGGGTGTGCCCGCCGACTCCTACATGGCCGCGCACCCGCCGAGGCGCGGCGCCGCGGCACCACGCCGAAGTGGGCGTGCGCGCAACACCTGCTCGCGTCGCTCGGCCGGGTTCTTCCTCTCCCGGCGGCCCGCTGTCGGGGCGTCCCGCCCTCGCGGTGCCAGCGATGCTTGACCGTGCGCAACGCCCGGCTGGTGCACCCTTGCTTGCGCTCGCGTGCGGCCAGGTGGCGCAACGCGCCTTGGGCGCGACCCGCCCACCCGTCATCGGTGAGCATGCCGCGCGCATCCTCCGGCTGCCTGCGCGACGCCCCGCGCTCGCGGTGGCAGGTCTCCTTCGTCTCACGCACTTCCGCCGGTCGGCGCTGTCCGCCGGTGTCATCAGCCACGCCCGAGACGGCGCCGACGGATCCGCCCCGGCGTTCCGGCCGTCCTCCGACAGCTTGCGCCGCCACTTCACCAACATCGGTTTGCCCACGCCGGTGCGCGCGTGGACCTCGGCGACCGTCAGACGCCGGAACGGACCGGCAGCGTCTTCGAACCCTCCTTGTGCGAGTTGCTGTGCCGCGCCATGACGGTCCGCCAGGTTGGCTGTGGGGGCGCGATCACAGCCCGGCCGGTCCGGGCGCGCCGGCACGATGCCATGGCGCGACCCGCGCCGAGGCCGGTTCAGCCGCCGCAGTCTGCCTCGCGCAACCCGACCGGGCACCGCGACCGTCACCCCGCCGGACCACGAGGTGCTGACCCATCGGGTCGCGCGGGTGTTCGTCCGGCCCGGTGCCGCATGGCCGGGCTCAACCCCTCCGCTTGCGATCCGGCGCCGGGGGGAACCTTCCCGTGCGATGCCGGCACGGACCGGGGCTCGTCCGGCGCTTGGCTGAAGCAGCACAGCTCGCGCCCGGCATCGGCCAGGTGCCGGGGCAACGCGCGCTCCTCGGCATCCGCCCCCGGTCGTCGACCAGTTCGGCGCGCGCCGCCACCAGCGTCGGAAAGGGGGGCAAGATACCGCTGCCAGCCTGGTGGTGCGGGTGCGCGCGCACGCGCTGCCGTGGCCGACTCACCGTCGACAAACGACAGGGGGCGCGCCGGGCGCGCTTGCCTTGCCTTCTTTGGTGCGTCGATGCTACAATGTCTGCCAAGGGCGAATAGAGGTCGGAGATGGGCGCGATCCTGAAAGAGAGAGGCAGGCAGTTCGCCGACTTCATGGCTGGTCTGTGGGAAGCGGTGTGGGGGCTTCGCCACGACACCGGCGGCGGGACGGCCTTGGGCGGCGTCGCCCTCAAGGCTCCTCCCGGGCAGGACGTTCGTCGCCGTCCCACCGATGACCGCGGGGCGCCTGCCGACAACAAGAGTTCGCCGCCGGACCGGGACGCGGAGACCAGGCCTCCCGTGGGCGGCGGTGGCGCCCGCGCGCCGGGTCCGGCGCTGGTCTTTGACCGAGAGGCCGACCCGACTGGCGATGCGCTTGCGGCCAAGATGGCGGAGCTGTCGTTCTCGATCCGGTTCGCGACCCGGTCTGACGCGTTGGCCGTGCGCAAAACGGACTGGACGCCCCTGTTCAGGATGCTCCCCGACCTCCTCGACTCGGGGGAGGCGTCCCCCTTCCCTAGGAACAGACCGGACCCCGACGGGTCGATAGACTTCTTCTCGGGATGGGATGGCGTCCTTGCCAGGTTCTGCGAGCAGATCTGGTGGGTGCTCTTGGATGAGTACCTTGCCCAGCCTGTCGCCAAAGAGCACGGCAACCTGATCGTCCGGCTGGCGAGACTCACCTTCACGGCCGCCTCCGAGCGGCCACCGGCGAGCACGGCGAAGGACCTGGCGAGCGGCGAGGCGCGTGTCGTGCACACCATGGCGATGCGGGTGGATGCCTTGCGCATGCTCAGGGCCTACCTGCACCAGAAGAGACAGCTCGGCGCCCAGGAGGTGCTCTCCGGGGATGCCAGAAACCTTCTGGAGGACTTCATCGACGGAGAGGACCATTGTGCCCCGATGGCCCACTTGGGGAACTGGGTCCCGTTCCTTCATGAGTACGACCCGCACTGGACGGTCAGGCACCTCCCCAAGATATTCCCCGATCGCGCGGACAGGCGCGACCTCTTCGTCGCGGCGTGGACTGGCTACCTCCACGCCCCTCTTCCTGACGCCAGGATGTTCACGGTCCCCGAGGTGAGGGAGATCTACAGGCGGGGTCTGGCCCTTGACCGGCGGCAGGACAAGCCGCACAACCCCCGGCAGTACACCGACTACGAGCTGGGAATCGCCGA
>CAZZIL010000159.1:0-3196 GCA_964654265.1 uncultured Gammaproteobacteria bacterium
TTTGGTCGCGGGGTCGCACAGCGGCATGACGACCCGATCTCGCTGTGGAAGGAACTGACCGACGCGCTTGACATGGCGACCGACGAGCCGATTCGGCTCCCGGACATGTTCCTCGGAGTCATTGACGAGGCAAGAAGGCACGGCGCCGACCTTGTCCAGCAAATCTTGGACGACGCGGTCGCCCGCCCAAAGCTCCGGGGGGTGTTTGTGGTGCTTCAACAGCGTGTCGGGCTGGACAGTCGCGCCATTGAGAGACTGGAGGCCTGCCTGGACCACCCTACCACCGATGTCACCCATTACGGGATCATTGCGTGGGCGGAACCGTTCGCCGATCTCCCGGAAGAGACACTCGTTCGGCTGTTGCGCCAAATCGCGACAAGACCGCACGGATCATGGGCCGTCGCGACAGGCTTGGCGTCCCGCCTCAAGATTCGGCCACAGCCTCCGGTCTGGCCGTCAATTGTCCGCCTGGGGATGCAGATCGCCAAGCAGGCGCTTGAAGATTTCCCGGGCACATGGGACACACCGGGCTCTTTTGTGGAGACCCTGTGCGAGATGGTCGAGGTCTGCTCGGCGCATGAGATTTCGCAAGCCGACCTTCCTCACGTGCTGAAGGCGCTGATCCTGAGGTTTCAGATGTTTTTCGGCGCACGCGAGAAGGTGTCTGACACAGTTGGCATGCTGGCGAGAAAGATCCCACACGAGGCACTCGACATTTTGCTTGCGCACCCAGAGGACACCGGCACGACCAAACAGTTTCTTGTGACATCGCGGAACCATGAGCGCAGCGCCTTCGATCATGTCGAGACCGGAAAACTGGTGTCGTGGGCAGACCGCGGCGACCGCGAGGCACGCCTGCGGCTGATTGCCCGCGCCATATGGCCGGTCGAGGTTTTCGGTGACGACAAGGATCTGCAGCTGACCCAGGCGGCAACAGAGCTGATGAGACGTGCCCAAGACCCGAGGGAGATCGCGCTGGAGTTCGCGCGGTCGCTGTCTGTGATGCCGGCACGTGGGGACAGCGAGACGGCCATCTCGAAAAGGATCGCGGCCTTTGAGCGGATCGCGGAGCAACCAGACTCGCCCTTTCGCGAGGCGGCGGAGGCGGCGATTGTGTTCCTGCGCGATTTTGCGAAGCGGCACTCGCAAGAACAGCGGGACTGGTGAACCCCAGGTCTGCGCAGTCTTTCGAGTGGACTTAGTGGCACACGGAGCCTGCGGGACCTCCTTCCGGGGAGAGATCCGGTCCGCGTGTGCCGGGATGCCGCCCGCGACCATGGCGTGGACGCGGTTACGCGGAAGTGGCGCCATGCGACCCACCGCGCTTGTCGTTGTTTGCGGGTGCCGATGGGTGCGACACGGCGGGGAGGAGTCCCACGGGCGTGCGCGGCAAGCCCGTGGCACGGCCGTCTCGGCGGCACGCCGCGACGTCGGATAGCGCGACCGAGCAGGTGTTCGCACGCCGTGCGCACAGACAAGGTGCCCGGAGAGCGGGGACACCCCGGGCGAGAAGATTCCCGTCAGTGCCGACCGACGCATGCCCGCGTCCCATCGCGGGAGCGCGTGAATGCTCATCTGACACACGGTGAGTCTGTGCTCAACGCGCAGAGCCGTACCGGCTGCCCCCCTTCCGGGGCGGTGGCGGTGGCAGGACGGTAGCCTTCCCGCAACCCTTGGCGGAAATCCCTTGCTACCCCGGGGACTTTCGCGAGGGGGATGCGTACGCCCCATTGGTGGTGCATGAGGCCCTTTCGTTGGCGGGGATGTGCGAGTGATCGTCCGACCGCGGGGACCACCGCGCAGGGTCCTCTGAACCCGGCGTGCGGGGGGAAGGAAACCCCCCGGTATGCGTGCCGTCCGCCGGACCCGTTGCCGGGGCGCGGAGGAGGGTGCTCAAGCAAGCGACCGTTTCGGGGATCAGCGCGGGGTGCGTGACCATCGTCCGCCTGCGGCGAACACGTGCGCCCCGTGTCCCGCGCGCGGTTGCACGGTGTCGGCGCGCCCTCGGCGTGCACGTCGTCCCCAATAGCCGACGGGTCGGTCGGGATCGGGCCGACCCAGACCTGCGCGGTCCTCACCAAGGCGGGCATCGCGCCCGGCGGCATCGAAGGTAGGCGGAGTCGCGACCGCAGGTTGCCACGGAGGTTGCCGAGTCGAGCGAGTAGCACGCTGGCGGTGTTGAACCACGGCACGCCCCGACTCCCGTGCCGCATTGCACGTGCCGACCCGGGCGACCCAACCACGAAGAGGGCCAGACGCCGAGTCCGGGGCGAGACGTGCCAACACAGTATGCGACCTGGTGAGCGACCGGCACAGGTGTTGCCGTAGGTGCCGAGGACATTCTCTCCGTCCGGGCGGAAGTGTGGCGACACCCGGTCGCCGCGACCAACCGCATCGGGGGTCTGGGCGACACGAGGACGGTGCACACCGGGCGGAGATCCTCGCGTGCGATGGCGGGCACCAGTGACATCATGTGAGGCGATGTACCGTCCCCTGCGGGCGGGGTCACTCTCAAGTGCCCACACCCACCCGATAGCACCGAGCCGACATCGGCAGTCCACACCAGAAGGTCCGCAGGAGCATCGCGCCCCCGAGTGCTTTCCGCCGAACACAGCGATGAGGCATGCCACTTGATCTCTACGTCGCTTTCGGGTATAACCTCGTCTCAACCGGTCACCCACGCCACCACCTTGAGTGCGCCATGAAGAAAGCGATTCTGAGCTTTGTGCGATGGGCGGGGGGAACTCTCCGCTCCCTCATGCCACGAGCGATTCGCGCCCTCATCATCCGTGACACCAACGCACAGCCATCGATGTCACAGCGATCTCCAGTCGATCCGAAGCACGTGCCGCCTCCAGCGTCTCGCGATCATCAGGCAACCAGCGGTAACAACGATCCTCACCCCCCAACCGAGTCGCCAGGCACCGAGACTCAAGACTCACCGGCACCTGACCCGACACCGGGCCTAGATGAAAGCGAGACTGCCCACGAGCCGGCGCAGGCGTCTTTCGGTCATCAGGCAACCAACGGCAACAGCGACTCTCACCCTCCAGCCGAGTCGCCGGGCAGCGAGACTCAAGGCGCGCCGGCACCTGATCCGACACCGGACCCGGATGAAAGCGAGGCTCCCCGCGAACCAGCAGAGGTTCCGGTACCGCGCAGGCGCACGCGGTCCCAACCTAGCGACAAGCCCCCC
>CAZZIL010000160.1:0-1959 GCA_964654265.1 uncultured Gammaproteobacteria bacterium
GGTTTGTTCTTCGCCATCAGGCGCAGGACCTCCCCTGCCGTCACCTTCGACTCCGCGGGGTTGCAGCTGATCTTCAGCTTGGCGATGATCAGATCGATCTCACCGTCTCCTCCCACCTGGTACTTGTTGAGGTCAACGCTCGATGCCAAGCGATCGACAAAATCGTTGGCGCTATCACCCCAGTTGTCCGGGTTCAGCGCGCGAACGTCGATGCCCCGCTTGATTGCCCGTTTCTTGGTTTCGTTCAAGAGCACGGTCTTGCCAGTGCCCCGGGGACCGTAGAGGATGACCCCTCCGACGGGCTCCCGGTCACGGAGGATGTCCAGCATCCCATTCAGCCGAAACTCCGCATCCTTGTGCCCCGCCCGGTGTGGGGGGGCTGTCCCCCAGTTGGGCCTGAACGGGTTTTTTCGTTTCTTGGCCATGGGGGGATGATAACAGACTTTTCCCGTCGCCCGGTTTCCTGGCGGTGTCTCCGGCGTTGATCCCCCACCCCTTGCGGGCGCCAATGCCCTTCTGTCGCGCTGGCGGGCTTTTGGTGCACCCGCCAGGCGGGCGGTCTCCCGTTACGACCGGGCCGGCCCGGACCCCGGCGCGGGACTCATGCGCGGGAAGGGGAGGAGACAAAGGCGGGACGCCGACGTTCGTCGGACCGGGGGCCACGGCCCGGCGGGCTGGCGCGGTTCAGGGTGTCTTGCGGGAGTGTGTCGGTTGGGCGGGGACCGGCGGGCTGCGGCAGGATCACCATCGCGGCGGCCTCGGCCGATCGCCCACCCCGGCCGCGATGTCGTGCGTCCCGGCCCCGACCTCCGGACCCGCCGCGATCCGCCGGGTCCCGCTCCCGCCGCTCGCGATCGTCACCACGCAGCCGCGCTCCGAGCCCGGCGACGACCCGCACGTCCGGTGACCCGGCAACGCAAACCACCCCGGCAGTGTCACCGTCACCCGGGTCCGCTCGGCGCTGCCGACGTTCACGGCGAGGTTTCGTGCGGGGCCGCCGGCGACAAGCGGGTCGGCGGTCGCGGAGGACGACCGCGGGGTCGGCGAGTGCCTGGCGGGCACAAAGCTCACCACGTCCACCGAGATCCAGGTGTTGCCGGGGAAGATCCCCGGGTCGGCCGGGAAGCTGAGGAGGGCATTGCCGAGGGATCCCCCATGTGTCGCGACCGACACGGTCCCGACCCCGTCGGTCAGCCCGATCTCGCACGCTCGGTCCAGCGGGAGGTTCGAGCAGTCGGGGTGGCCGGACAGGAAGACGAGGTTCGTGTTCAGCGACAGCGTGGTGGCTGTCGGCGGAGTCTGCCCGGCGGCGACGTGCGCCGTGATCGGTACGTCGAGGCGCTGGCCGGCAACCACCGTGGCCCTCTGCGAGAACAGCCAGGTCACCTCGTCGCTCGCGGGCGCGACCCGCACCGGGACCCCGTCGACAGTGAGCACCGTCGCGGCGGCAAGGCTCACGCCGAGCGTGAAGGCGCCCGCCGCCGATGTGATCTCGCACGCCGGCGTGCACAGCCCCAGCGCCGCCGGCGAGCCCGGCCAGGCCATGTCCCAATACTCGTAGTTTAGGCGCTCCGGATGGCGTTGGCGTGTAGCCCAAGGTCGCGTGGGAGATCTTCCCCCGGCGTCTTACCGGGTAGGCTTTCAGTCTCTGCAGGGCCCCTCGGGGAACCGGGTGTGATTACAGCGGAAGTGACGCAAAGCTACGAGTATTGGGCCATGTCCCACACCTCCGCCGACGACTCGACGGAGAACATCGGCCGCGTCTCGCCCGGCCTCGGCGGACGCGACAGCGCCAGCGTGAACGCCGTGTCGACGCGGCCCGGCCGCACCGCGTGCGGTCCGTCGAACAGGGAGTGGCACGGCCGCGCAGGCTCTGCCGGCGGGGTGATCCTCGTGCGCACCGTCCGAGGCTGCCCCAAGGGATGTGGCGACACCGGGGCCGACCCCTCCCCCGGCACC
>CAZZIL010000161.1:0-3688 GCA_964654265.1 uncultured Gammaproteobacteria bacterium
CCCCCATACTCCATCACCGCGTGACTCTGTAGGGCGTTTCGCCCTCCCGTCCCGGGAGACCGGGCGTGCCTGAACGGGCGCGGCACAACGGCGCCAACGGACGGGGAGCTGCGCGCCCCTTCGTGAAGTGGGCGGGCGGCAAGCGGCGCATCGCCGCCGAGATCCTGGACGACATCCCGGCGGAGTTCGGCGACTACCACGAGCCGTTTGTCGGGGGCGGCGCGCTGTTCTTCGAGCTGGTGGCCTCGGGGACGAAGCGGTTCCGCCGGGCGCACCTGTCGGACCTGAACGGCGAGCTGATCCACGCCTACTCGGCGATCAAGTCGCGGGCCGGGCACAGGGACCTGGTCCGTGCGCTGAGGGAGTACGAGGCGTCGCACGGCCCCGCCCTGTTCGAGTCGACGCGGAAGCGGCCTGGCGAGGGCCGCGTCGCGGCGGCGGCCCGGCTCATCTACCTGAACAAGACGTGCTACAACGGCCTGTACCGCGTCAACAGCAGCGGCGAGTTCAACGTCCCGCTGGGGGACTACCCCAACCCGAACATCTGCGACGAGGCGAACCTCAGGGCCTGCCACCGGGCGCTGGCGGTCGCCGAGGCGGCGTGCGCGGACTTTGAGGAGATCGAGCCGCGCGAGGGCGACGTCGTCTACTGCGACCCGCCGTACCACGCCACCTTCGACTCCTACACCCGGTCGAGGTTCGACGCCGACGCGCAGCGGCGGCTGGCGGCGTGTTGCGAGCGGTGGGCAAGGGAGGGGGCGACCGTGCTCGTCAGCAACTCGGCGACGCCCCTCATCGACGGGCTGTACCCGAAGGCCCGGTGGCGCCGTCGCGAGCTGATGGTCCCGAGAGTGATCAACTCCGACGGGGCGGGCCGGCAGCCGGTGGCCGAATGGCTGATCCGCAATGGACCGCCTTGAGACGGCCGAGTCCCCCGTCACCCGGTGGGCGGAGTTCAAGGACCGGGTGGCCCGGGTTCTCGGCGAGTCGGGGTGCGAGGAGGTTCCTCCCGAGGAGTTCGACCGGGTGATGGGTGAGGGGAGAGCGATCTACTCGAGGCGGTACCCGCTGGGCAAGACCATCTACGGGACGCCTTGGAGAGGCGACTTCATCGTCCACCACCCCGAGTGCCACCCGATGTGTCTCGTGATCGAGACCCGCTGGCAGACCGTGTCCGGGACGACGGACCAGAAGCTGCCGTTCCTTGTCCTGACGATCAATGCCGGGCGCCACCCGGCCCTGATCGTCCTTGGCGGGAACGGCTTCTCCGTCGGGGCGGTGAAGTGGCTGCGCCGACAAGTCGGCAGAGGAAGGCTGCTCGCGGTGTGGGACGCCGGTGAGTTCGAGACGCGCTGGAGAGAGGGAGGCGTTTGACCATGGAAGGAAAGGACTGCAAGGAGCACGAGGGCGGGGCGCCGTACCGCGACGGCCTGATGGAGACGTTGCCCCGCAACCAAGGGGGACCGGGCAGGCACCGGTGCCCGTACTGTGCCTACGATCGCGGGCACGAGGACGGCCGTTGCCGCGCCAAGGTCGAGAGGGACAAGAACTGGTACTGCGAGCAACACAACGGCGGCGACCCCGTGCTGGAGCAGGTCGTCGGCGAGCTGCCGGAGAACCAGGGTGGCACGGGCCGCCACCGCTGTCCGTACTGCGCATACGAGAGGGGGCACCGCGCCGGGTATGAGCAGGAGAAGGGGGCGATCCGCGCGTCGGGGCAACCCGGCGGCGAGGACCCGGGGACGCCCGCCTCGCCGGCGACCGCGGAAGGAAAGGACTGCAAGGCGCACCGCGGCGGGGCGCGACACCGCGAGGGCCTGATGGAGACGCTACCCCGCAACCAAGGAGGAGAGGGCAGGCACAAGTGCCCGTACTGTGCCTACGACCGCGGGTACGAGGCTGGCCGGCGCCGCGCCAAGGCCGAGAGGGACAGGAACTGGTACTGCGAGCGACACCGGCGCGGCGACCCCGCGCTGGACGAGGTCATCGGCGTCCTGCCGGAGAACCAAGGCGGCGTGGGCCGCCACCGCTGCCCGTACTGCGCGTACGAGAGAGGCCTCCGCGCCGGGTACGAGCAGGAGAAGGGGGCGATTCGCGCGCCGGAGTCCCCCGACGGCGAGGACCCGTGGGCCTCCGGCCCGCGCGTGGCCGAGGCGTCAGGCTGACGCAACCGCCGGGGCGGCAGGCGCCGGGCGACCCCGGCGCCGTTGCCTTCCGGGTCGTTGGTCGGAAGCGGCCGCGCGCGCCGGGCCGCGCGCCGGCGCGGGCGGACAGTCAGGCCGCCGCGCTCCTCCGAGGAAGCAGCCAGAAGACCAGCCAGGGGATCAGCACCGGGAGGGTGCCCCCGACGATCACGCCGGGCACGCCAAGCAGCCCGCCCATCAGCGACCCCACCGCGGCGAAGAACAGGAACGGCAGGTAGACGAGGTTCACCAGGAGCGCCCGGCCGGGATGCCGGCGGTGCGAGACGAGAAAGGGCATCATCGTCAGGCAGCCGACCAGGTAGAACATCACCAGGCCGAAGGCTATGGCGGGCACGTCCTGGGCCACCTCGGGGAGGTCGTGGAAGCGCGACGCGAAGACGAGGCCCTGCGTGATCGGAAGCCACAGCCCGAACAGCATGGTGCGCGCGTACAGGCCGCGGCGGGAGGGCGCGGGCGCCCCTCCCGCCGCGGCGCGGCCGCCCGTCCCCGGCGCGCCGGCATTGCCGCGCCGGGCGGTGTCACCGACCGTGGGGTCGTCGGCCCCGGCGGGGGCGAGAGAGTGGTCGTCGTTTCGGTCCATCGGCCAGGCGGGCGGGCGCGCGATGCCCGCGGGGTGCGGTTGCCGCCATTGTAGCAAGGGACACACCGCCGCGCGCCTTCGGCGCCCCCCGGGGAAAAAAGAGGCGCCAAGGGGCTTGTTTCGTGGTAGACTGTCCCCAACTCATCTCGTATGGGGGCGCACTGGTTTCGACGCAGGTCGCGAATCAGTTGTTGCATGCCAAGGTTCAGGCACCTTGTAAAACCGCTTGGAAAAGATACTCGCGAACGACGAGCAATTCGCCTTGGCCGCGTAAAACCGGCTGGCTCTCTTGCCCCGCTTGCCTGTGGGAGGGAACAAGGGATCACACACACGGGATCGCGGGGCGGCGTGCGGCAGGCCGACCCGTCAAACCAAGCCGCTCGCCTCGCGGGAGTTTGTCCGGCGGACGCCTGGGAGGCTAGAGCAAACCACCGGACTATGCATGTAGACGCAGCTGGCTAGGGCTTGTGGACGGGGGTTCGACTCCCCCCGCCTCCACCAAAGGACTGTTGGCGAACCCCTGTCCTGTCCCGCCGGGACGGGACAGGAGCGCGAGGGCGCCGAGGAAGGCGGCCTTGCCGCGCGCCACGAAGAAGGGTTTCCCGCCGTCCTTGCTCACGGGCTCCAGGGTCACCGGCCCAAGCAGTTGCCGGAGCGCCTTGCTCGACAGCCCGACCCGCTTGCGGAGCAGGTCGTCGAGCCTCGAGATCCGCGACCGGACCCACTTCTTGCCGGGCAGGTCGACCGGCTTGCGGCACTGCTCAAGGGTGCGCAGCTCCTGGCGGAGCAGCGCCAGGCGTTGCTCGGTCTCGGCGAGCGAGGCCGCCACGGACTCGGAGGCGTGCCCCTCGGCGATGAAGGCGACCATGTTCTGCGCGCGCTTCTCCAGCTTGGCGATCTCCGC
>CAZZIL010000162.1:0-3089 GCA_964654265.1 uncultured Gammaproteobacteria bacterium
GGGCAGGCCCGTGCGGGTGTCGTTGGTGGTGTCCTCAATGAACCCGCCAAGCACGGCGGCCTCGCCGTCGTGCAACGACAGTATCGACTCGAACTCGCGCACCCGGATGATCGGGCGCGCGCCGACCGCGACGCCCGCCTGGGAGACGCTCGGGATCGGGACCGACCCGATCACGCGCGTGATGCTGGGCTTCAGGTTGAGCATCACGCGCCCGTCCGAGCTGATCTGCGGCAGGACGTTCATCGAGAACCCGACCGGGACCGTCGTCTCCTCGGTCTGGATCGTCCGCGCGGTGCTGGTGGCGTCGCCGAGCGAGTTCTCGGTCTCCTCCTCGTCCACCTCCAGGGTGAAGTAGATCTGGTTGTCGACCACCTTCAGCAACGCCCCCTGGTTGTTGAGCGCGCTCAGCCGCGGGCTCGACACCACCTTGGCGGTGCCGAACTTCTGCAACAGGTGGACGGCCGCCTCAAGGTCGCCGATGCGCAACGCCCCGCCGAAGAACAGGCTCTCGGGGATGGTGCGCGCGATCACGCGCGGGTTGGTGATCCCGGTGTTGATCTCCCCCTCGATCGCCGGACTCACCTCGCCCAGCTCGCCTGGCTCGTCCCCCTCCTGGAACCGGACGAACACATCGTGCTGCAGCACGCTCCCCGGGAACGCCGGCGACGAGCTGAGCGAGCTGCCCTGGGAGACGAACAGCCCCTCGCGGGCGCCGGGGTCGAAGACCGACCAGTCGATCCCCTGGTTGTAGTTGTTGTTCAGCAGCACCTCGACGACCGTCGCCTCGAGCAGCACCTGCCGCTGCACCACCTCGTTGATGGTGTCGAGGTACTCCTGCACCTGGCGCTGGACGTAGTCGGGGGCCACCACGATGACGATGCCGGTGTCGGGGTCGATCGCGTAGGTGCTCTCCGTGAGCGTCTCGTGCTCGCCGTCGGTCACCGCGAGCGCCTCCTCCCCAAGGTTGCTCGCCGCGCCGGCGCCGTACGAGTCCTCGACGATCTCCCCCAGCACCTCGTCAAGGGTCTCCCAGAAGTCGCTCTCCGACGAGTTGCTGATCGCCGCGCTGCTGGTGCCCCCCGAGTCGCCCTCCCCCGGGTCCACGCTGGCCGCGCTCGAGCTGCTCGTGTAGGAGCGCGTGATGTTGAGGTAGTCGATCTGGTACTGCCTCATGTAGGGCTCGTCGGGGACCACCACGACCGTGTCGCCCACGAACTCGTAGCGGATCGGCAGCTGGCGCGAGAGCCGCTCCAGGATCTTCTCGAAGGTCTGGTCGAACGCGCTGATGGAGACGATCCCCGTGACCTTGGCATCGACGTCGGCGTTCAGCTCGAGGTCGCGCGCCAGGGCGAAGATCAGGTCGCGCACCTGCACATTGTGCACAACCACGTCGACCGTCTGCTGGCTCTCGCTGTACTCCAGGGTCGGCATCGTCGCCGTGCGGCGCACCAGCCGCGGCACCTCGCCGGCGAACTTCGGCGCCTCGGCCTCCACCTTCTCCTTCGTGATGTGGAACTCGCTCGGCTCGTAGCTCGAGGAGCCGCATCCGGCCGCGAACACGGCCACGGAAGAACAGAGCAAGGCAAGACCGCCGGAACTTTTCCTTTTCATAGCAGACCCATGGTTTGGCATCGTGCGCCTATTCTACCCGATTTGCGGAAAAATCCGCAACGAATGCCACCGACCCCCCGAATCCCCCGGAAGGCGCGTGGCGGGGGAGGGGCGCCACTCGCCCGGCGGGCCGTGCCCTCTGTCGCCGGGCGTCCCCGTGGCGAGCAGGTCACGGACGGCCATCCCGACGGAGTCGTCCCCAGGGGACATCGCCGCCGTCGGCGCGCGCCACGAGGTCCCGCCGCGGGCCCCGCCGCGCCCGCCCGCGATGCCGCGGGGCGGCGACCCGGTGCCGACACGGCGTGGTCACCGCCATCGGCTCGGGCCCCCACCTTCCGGGTGACACCGTTGCCGACAGCGAATGCCATCGCCCCCCGAATCCCCCGGAAGGCGCGCACGGCGGGCGGGGCGGCGACGGAGGCGCCACTCGCCCGGGGGCAAACTCTCCTCCGCCGGGCGTCCCCGTGACGAACGGGTCGCGCCGGCCATCCCGACGGAACCGATCCCCTCAGGGACGACGACGCTGGCGCGCACCACGAGGTCCTGCCCGCGGGTCCCGTCGCGCCTGCCCTCGAGGCCGTGGGGCGCGGTGACCCGGTGCCGACACGGCGTGGTCACCGTCACCGGCTCGGGAGCCTCACCCTCCGGGTGACACCATCGCCAGCCACGGATGCCGCCGATCCCCCAACCCCGCCGGGCGTCCCCGTGACGGACGGATCGCGGGCGGCCACCTCGACGGAGTCCCCCTCAGAGGGACGGCGTCGCCGCTGGCACGCACCACACGGGTCCGCCCGCGGGTCCCGTCGCGCCCGCATCGAGGCCGCGGGGCGCGGTGACCCGGTGCAGGCGCCGCGGGGTCACCGTCACCGGCTCAGGGACCTCACCTCAGGGTGACGCCGTCCCGGCAACGAGCGCCACCGATCCCCCAATCCCCCGGGAAGGCGCGCGGCGCGGCGCGGCGGCAGAGACGGGCGCCACTCGCCGGAGGACCGAACCCTCCACCGTCGGGTGTCCCTGTGACGAACGGGTCGCGGACGGCCATCCCGACGGAGTCGATCCCGTCGGGGGCATCGCCGCCGCTGGCGCGCACCACGCGGTCCCGCCCGCGGGCCCCGTCGCGCCCGTCCCCGCGAGACGCGGCGACCGGGTGCTGGCACGGCTTGGTGACCGTCATCGGTCCCAAGGAACCTCACCTTCCGGGTGACGCCGTCCCGGCAACGAACGCCACCGATCCCCCGGGAAGGCGCGCGGCGCAGGCGGGGCGGAGGAAGCGGCGCCACTCACCCGGAGGACAAACTCTCAACCGCCGGGCGTTCCCGTGACAGAACGGGTCGCGGACGGCCATCCCAACGGAGTCGATCCCGTCGGGGGGACGACGTCGCCGCTGGCGCGCACCACGAGGTCCCGCCCGCGGGTCCCGTCGCGCTCGCCCCCGCGGGGCGCGGTGACCCGGTGCAGGCGCCGCGGGGTCACCGTCA
>CAZZIL010000163.1:0-2208 GCA_964654265.1 uncultured Gammaproteobacteria bacterium
CATCGGCTCGACCGCGGCCACCGTCGGCTGGAAGGACAACCCGGCCTACTGCGCATCGAAGGCGGGACTGCTCGGCCTCACGCGCTGCGTCGCGCTTGAGGGCGCGCCCCACCGGGTCTCCTGCGTGATGATCAGCCCGACTTGGGTGGAGACCCGGTTGATGAGCGCCAACACCGACCAGGTCGCCGCGCGGGAGGGCAAGGGGCGGACCGGGAAAGACGTGCGGGACGACATCGTCAAGGACAACCCCCAGGGCCGGATGATCCAACCCGGCGAGATCGCCGCGCTTGCGCTCCATCTCTGCCGGGAGGATTCCCTCGGCATCACCATGGAGAACATCCAGGTCACGGGCGGAGCCCTCTGGTGACCGGGAAACCCTCAACGCGACGGCCCGCCCGGGAAGCTTTCCCGTGACGGGCAAGCTCGACAACGTCGCGCCGGGGACAGGTGCGGCGCTGGTCGACAGCCACTACGAGGCGACCGTGAAGCGGAAGCCCTTCGGCCCTCCCCCGAACGGGGACCTCGACACCGACGTGTGCGTTGTCGGCGGCGGGTTCACCGGGATCTCCGCCGCGCTGAACCTGGCGGAGTGGGGACACAAGGTCACGTTGCTTGAAGCCGCCAAGGTCGGTTGGGGCGCCTCCGGGCGAAATGGCGGACAGTGCAGCGTCGGGTTCTCCCGGGACAGCTTCAACCGGATCGCCTGGGAGCTCGATGCCGTGATGAGTAGCCGGGATCTCTGGAATCTCTCGGTCGAAGCGGTCCAGATCGTCCGCAACCGCATCCGCCGCCACGCGATCGACTGCGACTTCCGGGACGGTCACATCCTGGCCGCGGTCAAGGGCAGGCACGTGGACGAACTCAAGTCGCACTACCGGGACCAAAGATCGGATTTCCATTTCAGGACCGAGTACCTCACCCGGGAACGCGTCCGCGAGGCCGTTGGCAGCGACCGCTACCTGGCCGGCATTCTCGACACCCACTCCGGCCACCTTCACCCCCTGAAGTACCTGCTCGGCCTCGCCGATGCGGCGCGGCAGGCCGGCGTGCAAATCCACGAGGACACACGTGTCACCGCCTTCTTTCCCAGCAGCCCGCCGTGGGTGCACACCACAGCAGGTGTCGTGCGCTGCCGGAAGGCCGTGCTCGCGTGCAACGCCTACTTGGACGGGCTGAACCCCTTCATGCGCGAGCGCATCATGCCGATCAGCTCGCACATCTGCGCCACCCGCCCGCTGGACCGGGAGCAGGCCGACGCGCTGATCCCCAGCGGGGCGTGCGTCAGCGACATGTGCCACATCCTCGACTACTACCGCATGTCCGCCGACGACCGCCTGCTGTTCGGCGCCCGTCTCCGCCGCTCGCCGGACGACCCGTCCGCCATCGCCTCTGGCATGCGCAAGCGCATTGCGAAGGTGTTCCCCACGCTGGCAGACGTCCCCTTCGACCACATCTGGAGCGGGCACGTCGCCGTCACCCGCGATCGGTTCCCGGACCTCGGGTGGATCGGGGAGGACGTCCTGTACGCCCAGGGGTTCTCCGGACACGGCGTCGCACTGAGCGGGTTCTCAGGGAGGTTGATCGCCGAGGCGATCGATGGGGACCCGACGCGCTTCAGGCAGATCGCCGCCCATCGGGCCCGCCGGTTCCCGGGCGGCGAGGCCATGAGGGCACCGCTGGCGGCACTCGCCATGTTCTGGTACACCCTGCGGGACCTGCTCTGACTGGGTGTCCCCGTCGCCCCCGGGCGCATGCCGGAAACCCCAAGCCCACCCGGGGTTCCGGCGCGAAACCGGAAGACCGGGGGCGAATGGACCTGAACGGGGGTGACTCTCGTGACGCGCCCCGCGGCGGCCGTGCCCGGACCCGGCAGGCACGGCAACAAGGGACCGGGGGGAGGCGCCCATCAGGTGTGGCGCGTGACACGCGAGGAACGCCACGGCCCGCCGGCCCTCCCGGCTGGCACCCTCCCGGCCCGGACTCGCCGGGACACGCCGGCCGCCCAAAAGGAATACAATGTGCGACAAATCCACCCACGGGACAGGAGGGGAAATGACGGACACGACAACGGGGGCATGGCGGCGGATCGCCGCGGGCCTTGGGGTTCTTGCGCTTGCGGCGCCGTCCTCGGCGGCGGGCCTGGTGATCTCGAACTGGGACGGCTACATGCCGCCGGACCTGCTGGAGAAGTTCGCCGCGGAGACGGGC
>CAZZIL010000164.1:0-3629 GCA_964654265.1 uncultured Gammaproteobacteria bacterium
GCTCCCGGACCGCGCGCGATGCCGCGGCCGTCCGGGCGTGTGCCTCTCGCCCGACCCTTGGCACTCGCGAGCGCACCGCCGCGCCGTCTGCCTGGCAGACACTGTCGCCGGCGCGAGTGTCCCGCGTCCCGCTGCTCAGCCGCCGCCTGAGCCCCGCCGCCAGCTTCCCGACGCCGAGCCCGACGCCTGACCGCCAGCGCCGCCCGACTGCCGAGACGCCTCGCCCGCGCAACCGTCCACTATCCGCCCCGACCCGCGCGCGAAAGGCCGGGACTGTCGTCGGCGCAACGCCCGGGCCCTGTCACGATTCCGCCGGGACCGACAGGACCGGCTCCCCCTCCTGCTCGACAAGAAACCGGCAAAGGGACGGGATCCCAGGCTCCCAACAGTTCGTCTCGGGGACCTCCCAGACCAACCTAAGGTGCGTCAACCTTTCCAGGGACCTGCCCGGGTCACGGCCGTTGGGGGTCGCGGCACTCTTCACCGCGTCTGCCAGTTCCGTCGCGCTGAGCCGGGGGTCCGGTCCCCGGCCGACGACTATCCTTGACACGGCCTCCGCCTCGCTCAACACACCCTGTTCGCTCACCTCGCGGCGGCGGTCGGTGTAGAAGTCCCACAGATCTCCTTTCGTGGCGGCGATCCCCTTGTTCGCATCCTCCAGGGTGATCTCCCGGGCCCCGCCCCGGGCGTGGGCCGCGTTCCAGGACTCGAAGCCGAGCTTCTGGACAAAGAAGGGATACAGCTCAATACCGTCTAGTTAACGCCGATCCTGACGATTCGAGGCGTTGCATGGCGGCCTCCCGCCGAGGTGGGACCGCGCGACCTGAGCTGGTTCGGGCGTTAACTAGACGGTATTGGGATACCGCTGGCTCTCCCCCACCAACAGCGCCAGCGCGTCCCCGTTGAACGACATCCCGCGCCGCGCCGCCGGCTCTGTCAAGGCGGCCTTGACCGCATCGACGGTCTCCAGGCGGCCGATCCGCAGTTTCTGGCAACGCTCCCAGAAGCTGGCGTGCATTTTCCCGAGGTGGGCCCGAAGCCCCGGCGTGCCCGCGAGCACCACAAGCAACCGAAGCCCAATGGCCACGCAGTCCTGCGTGGCTTGGAGAAGGTCCTGCCCGAACTTGACGGGCATTTCGTGCGCCTCGTCAATCGCCAGCAAAACGGGTTCCTCCCCCAGTGTGGCACGCAGGGCTTGCCAAGGCGTCATCCCAACGGACTTCTGAAAACCCACCTCGGCCTTCGCGCCGCCGAAACCGATCCCCACCCCCTTGACATCCCTCATGGTGAAGCCCTTGGGGGCGAGCTCTCTCGCGATCACGTCTTGGTCGCCGGCCATCATGCCCGTTGTCAGCGAGTGCTGGCGCACGTCCGCGCCCGCCTGTCGCCGAAGCTCCGAGAGCAACACGGTCTTTCCGTTGCCGCGCGGGCCGTGGAGGACAACGATGTCCCCGCTGTTGCCGTCCAGAGTCTGTCGCAACCGCCACGCCAAGAACGCGGCGGCCCTCTCGTGCCCGGCCCTCAGTGGGGGGAACAACCCCGCGCCTGGCTGGAACGGGTTGTCGGGGGCCACCTCCATGCCCGAATGATACACCATTTGGTCGCCCGAACGGCACCGCACGGCGCGCCTGACGAAAAACGCGCCGGTTGGGAGGCGCCGGAGGAGGTGTCCCCTGAGGCTCGACTCCTCTCTCGTTGCGACCAGTCCGCCGAAGCGCCGCCGATCCCGCCCCGGGGGCGAGCAGGCGAATCACCACCCTGCCTCAGGGGGCCGACGACTGCCTGTCAAGGCATGCCCCGCACATTTCCCCAAGGCGCCGGGATCGACCGGCGACGCGATGGCGCGGACTGCCGAAACCCCTCCACACCGGCGGGGACAGCCCCGCCACCACGCGGGCTATCCGCCCCGACCCGTGCGCGAAAGGCCGGGAATGACGCCAGCGCGATGCCCGGACCCGGTCACGCCTTCGGGGGCGGCGGGACCCGCATGCCCACCTTGTCGACGATATACCGGCACAGCGACGGGATTCCCGGTTCCCAGAGGTCCGGCTCGGAAGGCTCCCACACCAGCCCGAGGTGCGTCAGTTTTTCCCACGACTCGCCCGGGTCCCGGCCGTTGGCGACCGCGGCACTCTCCACCGCGTCCACCAGCTCCGCCGTGGTGAAACGGGGATCCTGCCCCCGGTCGGTGACCGCCTTCGACACGGCCTCCGCCTCGGCCAAGACGTTTTGCGCGTTCACCTCGCGGCGCCGGTCGGCGTAGAAGCCCCACAGCTTTCTCTTCGTGACGGCGACCCCCTTGTTTGCATCCTCCAAGGTGATCCGCCGGGACCCGCCCCGGTCACGGGCCGCGTTCCAAGACTCGGAGCCGAGCTTCTGCACAAAGAAGGGATACCGCTGGCTCTCCTCCACCAGGCGCTCCAGCGCGTCCGCGTCAATGGGCATCCCGGAGTCTTTCGCCGGTTTCGCCAAGGCTTCCCGGACCGCCTCGATGGTCTCTAGGCGGCCGATCCCCAGCTTCTCGCAACGCTCCCAGAAACTGGCGTGCATTTTCCCGAGGTGGGTCCGAAGCCCCGGCGTGCCGGCGAGCACCACAAGCAAGGGGAGCCCCGCCGCGACAAAGTCCTGCATCGCCTGGAGGAAGTCCTGCCCGAAGTCGACGGGCATCTCATGGGCCTCGTCGACGGTCAGTAGCACGGGTCCTTCCTGCAACGTGGCATGCAAGGCGTCCCAGGCCGGGATCTTGGTGGGTCCCCACAACTCCACGCCGGCGGACAGGCCGTAACCGCCGGCGAACAGCTTCTTGATCCATCTGGCGATGATGCCCATCAGGCTGAAGTCTCTTCTTGGCGCAAGCCTTTCCGCAAGGGCATCCTGGTCGCCAGTCATCATGCGCGTCCTCAGCAGCTCATGGCGCACCCTGCCCTCGTCTGCCATCCGTGCGAGTTCCGAAAGCAACACGGTCTTCCCGTTGCCGCGCGGGCCGAAGAGGACGACCATGTCCCCGTCGTCCTTGTCCCGAATTCTCTCCAGCCGGTCCGCCAAGGCATTGGCGGCTTCCTCATGCCCGACCCTCAGCGGCGGGGTCAGGCCGGCGCCTGCGCGGAACGGGTTTTTCTTCCGTCTGACCATGCCCGAATGATACACCAGCCGGCGCGACCCCGGCGCGTTTGGCGGAAAGTTCGCCGGTCGGGAGGTGCCGGCGGGTTGGTGTCGCCCCGTGGGGCCGCTGTCTCTCGCGCCGCGCCCGGCCTGTCTTGGCGCCGCCCGCGCGCGGGCGCAGGCGAGGTCGCCGCCCTGCGTGAGGAAACCGACGCATGCCGCGTCAACAGCCCTCTGCGATACGACGTTCCCGGGCTGTTCGGTTCGGTCGGTTGCGCTGACATCATCATCGAGGCCGCCTCGGCCGCCGCATGCCGGGCGCATACCCCCCAAGCCCCCGGGGGCGACCGGCAACGGGTCGACGCGGACCGCCGAAACCCCTCCACGCCGGCGGGGACAGCCCCGCCGCCGCGCGGGCTATCCGCCCCGGCCCGTGCGCGAAAGACCGGGCACCGCGCCCGCGCAACTCCGCGACCCGGTCACGACTCCGCCGGGGCCGACAGGACCGGCTCCCCCTCCTGCTCGAC
>CAZZIL010000165.1:0-11832 GCA_964654265.1 uncultured Gammaproteobacteria bacterium
CGCCGGTTCGAGTACTTCTTGATGACCCTGGTGTCGTCGTCGCTCATGGCTGTCCCCGTCTCCCGTCCTGTTCCCCCCGGGCGCGCGACAGCACGACGGCGGCCTCGTCGATCCGCGCGGCCAGCCGGGAGATCTCCCGGCGCCGCTCCACCAGCCGGTCGCGCGTCACCACGCGCCCCTGGTCGCGCGCGTGGCGCTCGGCCGCCTCCCCGAGCCGGGCGGCGATGTCTCCGAGCTCGGCCCCCGCCCGGACGACGGCGGCGCCGAGCAGCCGGGCGGCGCCCTCGGCGCCCGGGAACGGCCCGGCCCCCTTGCGCTCCGACAGCGCCTCGAGGAGGTCGGCGTCACCCGAGACTTTCCACTTGGGGCGCCCGTCCGGGTCGAGCCCCGCAAGGGCCGCCTCGCTGTCCGCGTCGACCGCCGCGTGGACGGCCTCCAGCCTGCCGTCCGCCAGGATCCTGAGCGCGACCCGGGCGCCGGCCCCGAGGCGCACCGCCAGCACCTTCCCGGCGCCGCGCGCGAGGACCTGCCCCATCTCGGGATCCGCGGCGATGCGCCGGTTTGCCACGGCGGCAAGCGCCCGGGAGACGGCCGTCATGGCGTCCACCGGTCAGGCCGGCCGCGCGGCGGCGCCAAGCCCCCGCGCGATCCCCGCGACCTCGTCGGCCGCGGCGTCCAGGCTCGACGGGTCGGACGGGTCCACGCGCACCCGGCGCACGGGTTCCCGCGAGCCGTAGTTCCTGGACAGCGACTTGTCATACCCGATATCATAGAACTGTTCGAGCATCTCCCTGACCAGCTCGTCGACGCGGCCGGCCGCGTGAAGCCCGCGCCAGCGCTCGGCGCGGCGCTTCCCGGCGTGGCGCACGATCCTCGACAGCGATTCGCCGAACAGGTCCCGGGACACGGCGTGCTCCGCGTACTCCTGCGCGATGTGGCGCGCCCGGTCCCCGACCGACGCGACCAGCTCCACCACCGGCGCCGAGCGCATGCGCGCGAGCAGGGCGCCCGGCACGTGGATGTCGCCGATCTTCCGGCTCTCCGACTCGACCACGGCGACCGGCGCCGCGCTCGCGTCCCGCAGCGCCTCGCACAGCCCGCTCTCGAAGCCCCGCTGCGTCGGCTGCGCGCCGCGGCCGCCGAAGGCCGAGCCGCGATGGAACGCGAGCCCCTCGAGGTCGACGGTCGGCTCGCCCCGCTCCGCCAGCCGGTGGAGCACCCGGGTCTTGCCGACCCCGGTGCGGCCCGCGATCACGAGCAGTCCCACCGTCCCCGGCAGCTCGGCAAGCCGGGCCACCACCCACCCCCGGTAGGCCTTGTAGCCGCCGCGCAGCTGGGCGGCGTCCCACCCGACCTGCCGCATCACCTCGGTGAGCGACCGGCTGCGCTGGCCGCCCCGCCAGCAGTACACCAGCGGGCGCCAGTCCGCCGGGCGGTCCGCCAGCGGCCCCTCAAGATGGTCCGCGATGTTGCGCGCCACCAGCGACGCGCCGGCGCGGCGCGCGTCGAACGGGGACCCCTTGTGCATCAGGCCGATCCGCCCGCGCTCGCCGTCGCCGAGCACCGGGAGGTTGGTCGCCCCCGGGATGTGGTCCGCGCGGTGCTCCTCGGGGGAGCGCACGTCGATCACCTCGTCGAAGCGGCCCCAGTCGCCCGGCTCAGCGAGCACCGTCCGCCCCCTGCCCGGCCGGGCCGGCCACGTCGGCCGCGCGCGCCGCCGCGTGAGAGCGCCACGCCGGGAAATACCCGGCGCCCGAGGCGGCGCGCAGTCGCGCATCGACCGCGACGCCGGGCACGGCGGCGAGTTCCCCGCCGATGTGCAGCACCGGCGTGACGGCGCGCACGCACGGCGGGATCCCGGCCTCCCTCAGCAGGTCCCGCACCCGCCGGCGCGGCCGGGCCGGCCCCGGGGAGAGCCGCTCACCCCCGGCCGGGGCGCGCAGCTCCAGCCGGCCCTCGCGCAGCGCGCGCTCGCCGATCCCGCCGGCGTCGTCGCGCACGAAGTCGAGCCTTCCGAGCGGGCACTCTATCGTCCGGTCCTCCCCGAACCCGAACTCCTGGCGGTAGTCGCCCGGCATCGCCGGGGGGTTCGCCGCCACCGGGCACAGCCGGTCGCCGTGCGCGACCAGGCGGAAGGCCCCCAGGTCGATCGACAGGCGCGCGCCCTGTCCCGGCGGCAGGACCACCTGCCGGGCGATCTCGCCGATCTGCCGCCACGACCGGCGTCCCGCGCCGTTCGCCTCGAGGACGTGCCGCAGCCAGTTCGCCGTGCGCGTCGCGCCGACCTCGCGGAAGCGCCGCCGGGACCAGCCGCCGTCCTCCAGCGCCGCCCGGTGGTCGATCCCCGCGAGCTCGCCCAGCAGCCGCTCCGCGTCGCGCAGCGCGCGCGCCGTCGACGCCAGCGACTCCCGGCACGCCGGGAAGTGCCGCGACGCCACCGGCAGCAACCGGTTGCGGATGAGGTTGCGGCCGATCCGGTCGTCGCGGTTGGACTCGTCCTCGACCCAGTCGAGCCCCTCGCGCTCTGCGTGCGCCCGGATCTCCGCGCGGGAGTGGCCGAGCAACGGCCGCAGCAGCACGGCGACGCAGCCGGGCCGCAGGCGCGACCGCGGCGCCATGCAGGCGAGCCCGCGCACGCCGCTGCCGCGCAGCGCCCGGAACACGAGCGTCTCGGCCTGGTCGTCGCGATGGTGCGCCAGCGCGACATAGTCGGCGTCCTGCGCCGCGTACGCCTCGCGTCGCGCGTCGCGCGCGCGCTCCTCCAGCCCGGCGCGGCGGGGATCGACCCGGGCGCGCACCACCGCCAGCGGCAGCCCAAGCCGGCCGCACAGGCGCCGGCAGAACTCGGCCCACTCCCCCGAGCGCGGGCTGATCCCGTGGTCGACGTGCAGCGCGCCGAGCCGCAGTCGCGGGTCCTCGCGCGCCAGCCCGGCGAGCAGGGTGGCGAGCGTCACCGAGTCGACCCCGCCGGAGAGCGCGACCGTGACCCGGCCGCCGTCCGGCGCGTGGCGCCGGAGGAAGTCCCGCACCGACCCCGGCAGCGCGCGCTCAGCCGCGGCGCTGCTTCCAGGTGCCATACTGCCTCCAGCGCGCGCGGCGCCGCTCCAGCAGCGCGTCCTCGTCGAACTTCGCCAGCGCCTGCAGGGCGTCCCCGACCGCGTCGCGCACGGCGGCGAACGTCCCCGCCGGGTCGCGGTGCGCGCCGCCGACCGGCTCAGGGACGATCCCGTCGATCAGCTTGAGCCCCTTGAGCTGCTTGGCCGTGATCCCCATCCCGGTCGCCGCCTCGGGCGCGTGCTCCGCGTTCTTCCACAGGATCGACGACGCCCCCTCGGGCGAGATCACCGAGTAGACCGAGTGCTCCAGCATCAGCGCCATGTCGCCGGCCGCGAGCGCGAGCGCGCCGCCGGAGCCGCCCTCGCCGATCACCACGCTGACGACCGGCGTGCGCAGCCCGGCCATCTCCAGCAGATTGCGGGCGATCGCCTCGGACTGCCCGCGCTCTTCCGCCCCGATGCCGGGATACGCCCCCGGGGTGTCGATCAGCGTGACGATCGGGAGCCGGAAGCGCTCCGCAGTGCGCATCACGCGCAGCGCCTTCCGGTACCCTTCCGGGTGGGGCATGCCGAAGTTGCGCTCGATCTTCTCGTCGGTGGTGCGCCCCTTCTGGTGGCCGATCACCGTCACCGGCGAGTCGTCGAGCCACGCGTATCCCGCGACGATCGAGCGGTCGTCCGAGAACGCGCGGTCGCCGTGGACCTCGATGAACCCGGAGAACACGCCGCCGATGTGGTCGAGCGCGAACGGGCGCTCGGGATGCCGGGCGACCAGGCACGTCTGCCACGGCGTCAGGCCCGAGTAGATCTTCTTCAGGCGCCGCCGGATCTCGCGCTCCAGCGCGCCGATCTGGCGCATGATCTCCTTCGAGTCGCCCCGGTCCTCGAACCGGTGGGCCTGGATCTGCGCCTCCAGGCGCTCGATCTCCTTCTCGAACTCCATGTGGTGGGACGTCGTCATCGCCGTCAGGTCCCCGTCGCCTGCGCGGCCCCGGCCGCGGCGCCCGTGAGCCCGAGCCGTTCCCGGAGCGCCGGCTCGTCCCAACACTCGACTCCCAGCAGCCTCGCCTGCTCCACCTTCGACTGCGTCGGGCGTTCCCCGACCACCAGGAAGTCGGTCCGCGACGTGACCGCCCCGGTCACGCGCGCGCCGCGCATCTCCAGCGCCTCGGTCGCCTCCCTCCTCGACAGCCCCTCCAGCCTGCCGGTCAGGACGAGCGTCTTCCCGGAGAGGCCGTCGGCGTCATGCGCGGCGCCGGCGGAGAGCGCGCCCATTTCCTGGAGCCGGTCGATCAGCCCGGCATAGTGGGGATCGCGCACCAGCCCGGCGATCCGGGCGGCGGCCGTCGCGGCGGACTTGGCGGACCCGCCCAGCCTGCGGGCGATCTCCCCCTCCGGGGCGGCGCGCAGCTCGGCGGGCGAGGCGAACGCCTCGGCGACGCGCTCCAAGGCGGTGTCGCCGACGTCCTCAAGCGGGAGCTTCCCGTCGACCCGCACGATGTCCGCGTCCGCGATCGGCGCGCGCACCTTCCGCAGCGCCGCGAAGAGGCGCCGGAGGTCGACCGGCGCCCGCGGCGGAAGGTCGACGGACGACGGCTTGACGCCCAGCGCGACCAAGTCGTCGGCCAAGGTCCCGTTCGCCGGGTCGGACCACCAGGCGCGGATCTGCCGGACGGTCTCCGCGCCGACGTCGTCGAGCATCAGCAGCAGCTCCGGCCCCGCCGCCCGGAAGGACCCGAGGTCCCGGAAGAACACGGCGAAACGCTTGGCGGCAGCCTCCCCGACGGTCGGGATCCCCAGCCCGTGGATCAGCGCCCCGAGCGGCGGGCGCTTCGCGCTCTCGATCGCCCGCAGCAGATTCTCCGACGACTCGTCGGCCAGCATCGGCAACGCCTTCAGGCGGTCCTTCTCCAGCCGGAACAGGTCCGCCGGCGTGGCCGCAATCTTGCGGGCGACCAAGGCCTCGACGATCTTCCGCCCAAGGCCCTGGATGTCGAGGGCGTTGCGCGACGCGAAGTGGAGCAGCCGCGCGCACACCTGCGCATCGCACGACGGGTTCGGGCAGCGGTGGATCGCCGGCGCCTCCGGCTCCGCCACGCGCTCGACCGCGGACCCGCACGACGGGCACTTCGACGGGAACCCGTACGGGCGCGCCCCCGCCGGCCGCTTTCCCGGGACGTTCCCGACCACTTCCGGGATCACGTCCCCGGCCCGGCGGATGCGCACCCGGTCGGGGACCAGAACCCCCTTCGCCCGGATCTGGGTCTCGTTGTGGAGGGTCGCGTTCGACACCACGACCCCGCCGACGAGCACCGGCGACAGCCGCGCAACCGGGGTCAGCACGCCGGTGCGCCCGATCTGGACGTCGATCTGCTGCAGGTTGGTCTCCGCCTCCTCCGGGTCGAACTTGTGCGCGATCGCGTGGCGCGGGGCGCGCGCGACCAGGCCGAGGCGCCGCTGCTCGCCGAGGTCGTCGACCTTGTAGACCACGCCGTCGATGCCGAACGGGTGCTCGGCGCGCCGCTCCTCCACCCGGGCGTGGAAGCGCAACAGCTCATCGATGTCCGAGGTGAGGGCGCGCTCAGGCGACACCGCGAACCCGGCGCGCTCCAGCCAGTCGAGCGTGCGCGACTGGGACGAGAACTCCGCGGCGGCGTCCCCGTCGCGGGAGCCGACCCCGTACGCGTAGTAGTGCAGCCGCCGGCTCGCCGTCAGGCGCACGACCTGGTTCCTCAGGTTGCCCACCGCCGCGTTGCGCGGGTTGACGAACGGCCTCAGGCCGAGCCGGACCTGGCGCCCGTTGAGCCGCATGAAGTCGCCGGTGTGCATCACCACCTCGCCGCGGACCTCCAGCCGGTCCGGGACGGCCGCGTGCGCCAGCCGCGCCGGCACCGACCCGATCGTGCGCACCGACTCGGTGATGTCCTCGCCGTGCTCGCCGTCGCCGCGGGTGGCCGCGCACTCCAGCGCGCCGCCGACGTAGAGCAGGTTGACCGCGCCGCCATCGAGCTTCAGCTCGGCGCAGTAGCGCACGGCCTCGGCGCCGAGCTCCTTGCGGTTGCGCGCGTCGAACGCGCGCACCTCCCCGGCCGTGAGCGCGTTGTCCAGCGACAGCATCGGCTCCTGGTGGCGCACCTTCGCGAACGACGGCGAGGGCGCGTGCCCCACCGTCTGCGACGGCGAATCCTTGGTGATCAGCTCCGGGTAGCGCCTCTCGGCCGCGAGCAGCCGGGCATACAGCCGGTCGTAGTCGGCGTCGCTGATCTCCGGGCGGTCCTCGCCGTGGTAGAGGCGCCGGTGCCTCCTGATCTCGTTGCGCAACTCGCCGAGCCGGAGCCGCGCCGATGCGACCGGGTGCCCCCGCGCCCGCCGCAGCAGCTCGCGGAGCCACCCGGCGCGCAGGCCGGCCCCGGCGCCCGGCCCGCCCGACTTGCGGGCGTCCGCGTTCGCGCGCAAGGCCTTCCGCAACACCGCCATCCGCGCCGCGGCGGCCCCTGCGTCCGACTCGTCCGCCGGCTCCACCAGCCCGGAGAACAGCCCCGGGACGCGGCGCTCCAGCGCCCGCAGCCTCCGGGTCGCCCGGTCGTCCGCGCCGTCCCCGGCCGGCGGGCCGCTCTTCTCCAGGCACAGGCGGCGCAGCCGCCGCACCTCCTTGGCGAGCCCGGCGTGCCTGAGCGCGACCGCCGCCCGGCGGTGGCGCCGCCCAAGCCGCGCCAGCTCGCGGCGCAGGCGGACACGCTCGTCGCCCCCGACCCGGCGCTTCCCGGACCTCTCAAGCGTCGTCCGCAACCCCGCCATCCGCTCCCGGGCGGCCTTGTCGTCGTCGGTCTCGGTGTGTGGGTCAGCCATTCCTGGGTCCGTGCCCCCCGCGCCGGGCGGCCGCGCCGCCGCGACCTCAGCTGAACAGGGCTTTCGCGGTCGGGCTCCCCGGCCGGATCCCGCGGGAGTCCATTTTCGCATGAATCTCGGCAATGTCCGCCTGGGTCGCCTCCAAGTCGCCGCTCGACAGCGGGATGCCCTGCTCGTTGACCAACGAGAAGCGCAACGGCTGCATCAGCTTGCGCGCGACCTCGACCATGGAGCCGAACGCCGCCGCCGGGTCCGACAGGTGGGTGATCTCCATGTCGATCCTCAGCCCGGAGAGCGCCCGCGTCGGCGACTCCCCGGGGAGGTTCCGCCCCTCGCGGGTGCGCACCGTGAACAGGCGCTCGTTCTCCTCGTAGCGCGCGATGTCGCCGGAGCTGTCCTCGACGAGCCCCTCGGCGATCGCCAGCTCGCACACCGACCGCACCGTGTTCCCGCCCGCGCGGTCGCCGGGCGCGCCCCTCAGGAACACCTTGATCTGCCGGTCGACCTCGGCGCAGAACCGGTCCAGATCCACCGCGCGCGCCAGCGCCTCGGCGGCGTCGGGGACCCGCACCAGCAGGTCCTGGTCCGCCGCGAAGCGCGCGAGCACCTTCCCGATCTCGGCGATCTGGGCCTCGCCCAGCCGGCCCTCCCGGTTCGCCAGCGGGGTCGACCACGCCATCTGGTGACACGGGCTGCCCGGCACGGCCACCGCCCACACCCCGTCGCCCGCCGCCGAGATCAGCTCGTGGCCCGACAGGCAGTGCGCATCGAGCTCCTCCAGCAACCGCAGGCACGCCGACTCGTCCACGCTGAACGCGCGCTCCGCCCACAGCCGCGCCACGTAGTGGGTGTCGTCCGTCAGGTGCGCCGGCAGCTCCACCTGGCGCACCCGCGGCTCCGTGCGCGCCGGCTCCCGCGACGGAATCACCGGGCCCAGGGCCGACGGGCCCGGGGTGTCGTCCGGCACCACCGGCCGAACCTCCGTCCGGCGCCACAGGTAGAAGAACAGCCCGGCCACCGCCGGGAACAGCACCGCCGCCAGGATCAGCAGCTTGTCCATCACGCCGCCTTCCCCGGCTCCACAAACCGGTCCACGTCCCCGGTCTTGACGGTCACCAGCGTCGACACCCCGGTCTCCGGCTGGGTGATCCCGACCAGGCGGTGCGCGACGTCGAGCGTGATCTTGTTGTGCGTCACCACGATGAACTGCACCCGGTCGGAGAACTCGCGGATCAGGTCGTTGAACATCTGCGTGTTGCGGTCGTCGAGCGCGGCGTCGACCTCGTCCATCACGCAGAACGGCGCCGGGTTGAGCGAGAAGATCGCGAGGATGAACGCGAGCGCGACGAGCGACTTCTCCCCGCCCGACAGCAGGTGCAGCCGGTCCACCCGCTTGCCGGGCGGGCGCGCCCTCAGCTTGACGCCGGCGTCGAGCAGCGACTCGCCGTCGAGCTCTAGGCCGGCGGAGCCGCCGCGGAAGACCGTGCGGAACAGCTCGTCGAAGCGCCCGGAGAGGCGCCCGAACACGTCCTCGAGGCGCGCGCGCATCTCGCGGTCGATGCGGCCGATCGCCTCGCGCAGGTTGTCGATCGCCTCGGCGACGTCCTCGCGCTGGCGCCCGAGGTCTGCCACGCGCTCGCGCGCCTCGGTGAGCTCCGCCTCCGCGGCGAAGTTGACGTCGCCGAGCCGGTCGCGCGACGCCGCCGCGCGCTCGAGTCGGCGCCCGGCCTGCCCGGCGTCCGGGAACGCCCGCCGCAGCGCGTCGTCGACCTCGGCGTCGATCCCGTCCATCTCCGCGCGCATCCGCGCGGCCTCGGCCCGTTGCGTCTCCTCATCGAACCCGATCTGCTGCGCGCGGTCGTGCGCGGCGGCGAGCCGCTCCTCCAGCCCCTGGCGCCGCGTCTCGTTCTCCTCGATCTCCGCGAGCAGCCGGCCCGCCTCGTCGACGAGCCGTTGCGCCTCCCGGTCGGCCTCCGCGAGCCCGGCCTCGCCCTCCCGCCTCGACTTCTCCAGCGCGCCCGCGTCCATCCCGGCGAGCGCGGCGCGCTCGCGCTCCAGGCTGGCGCCGATCTCGCCGGCGCGCTCGCGCGCCGACTCGGCGCGCGCCTTCCACACCCCGGCGTCCGCGATCGCCCTCTGGCGGATCTCGTCCTGGCGGCGGCGCTCCCCGACCAGCCGGGCGTGGCGCTCGCGCGCGCCGGAGGCCTCCTCCCCCGCCGCCGCCACGTCGCGCGCCGAGCGCTCCGCCGCGCGCTCCGCCTGCGCGAGCCCCTCGCGGACCTTCCCCGCCTCCGCGCGCAGCCCGGCGACGTCCCGCTCGGCCTTCCTCAGCCCGGCGCGGGCCCGCTTCGCCTGCCCCTGCAGCTCCTTTCTCTGCTCCCGCAGCCACTGCCCGCGCGCCCGGTTCTCGATCTCCTCCTTCTCGGCGGCCCGCAGCTCCGCCGCGCACGCGTCCGCCTGCGCGCGCGCGTCCGCGAGCGCCGCCTCGGCCGCCTTGCGCTCCGCCTCCGCCGCCTCGGTGTCGCGCGCGTGCGCGGCGATGCGCCCGGCGAGCGCCTTGCCGCGGCGCTCCAGCCCGCGCATGCGCGCGCCCCACCCGTAGCCGCGGCTCACGGCCGGCGGGCCCTGCACACGGTCCGCCGCGCACAGCTCGCCGTTCGGCGTCACGAGGCACTCCCCCTCGCCGAGCAGGCGGACGAGTTCCCGCGCCGCCGCCAGGTCCGGCGCCGCGTAGAACCCGGCGAGCAACCCGTCAAGCAGCCCGCGCCAGCGCTCCTCGCACCCGACCCGGTCGGCGAGCGGGACCAGCCCGCCGTCGGCGGCCGGGCGCCGCCGGACGCCCGTCCCGCCGCCGCCGGCGCCGGCGCGCACCAGCGACACCCGCGCCGGCAGCGGCGACCCATCGTCCGCCAGCGCGTGGGGATCCTCCACCAGGTACGACACGATGCGCGCGCCGAGCGCGGCGTCGACCGCGCCCTCCCAGCCGGGCGCGTCGATCCCGACCTGCTCAGTCAGCGCCTGCGCCGGGGTGATCCCCTTCTTGCGCACCCACCCCTCGGCGTCACCGCCCAGGCCGCCCTCGACCGACAGCAGCAACCGCCGCTCGGTCTCGACCGCCACCTCCTCCGCGCCCAGCTCCTGGCGCGCCGCCGCCAGCCCG
This sequence comes from uncultured Gammaproteobacteria bacterium, assembly GCA_964654265.1. Taxonomy (GTDB): domain Bacteria; phylum Pseudomonadota; class Gammaproteobacteria; order Tethybacterales; family CBDBMS01; genus CBDBMS01. Next base: position 10,066 of record CAZZIL010000165.1, read on the forward strand.
GCGAGGCGCCGGCCCAGCTCCCCGAGGCGGCGCTCGTGCCCGGCGCGCTCTTTCGCGGCCGCGTCCAGCCGGGCGCGCGCCTCGCCGGTGCGCTCCTGCGCGGCCTTGAGCCGCGCGCCCTCCGCCTCGACGCCCGCCAGCTTCGACTCGGCCGCCGCGATCGTCTCGCCCAGGCTCTCCGCCTGGCCGGCCGCCATCGACAGCCGCATCTCCGCGGTCTCCAGCAGGTGGCGACGCCGCCGGCAGTCGTCCGCGAGACGCCCGTGGGCGGCGCGCTTCTCGTCGCTCTCGCGCTGCCACCGCTCCAGCGACTCCTCGTGCCCGGAGATCTCCCGGTCGATCTCCGCGAGCCGCTTCCCGGAAGCGTCCAGCGCCGCCTGCGCCTCGTCGCCCTTGCGCCCCAGCTCGCCGAGCCCCGCGCGCTGCCGGGCGAGCGACTCCTCCAGCTCGCCGACCAGGGTCTCGCGCCCCGATCGCTCCCGGTTGAAGTTCTCCAGCTGCTGCGTGACGGTCGCGACCCGCGTGCCCAGCCGGTGCGCGCGCGCCTGCGCCCCCTGCTGGCGCCCCACCAGCCCGGCATGGTCCTTGCGCAGCCGCGCGGCCCGCTCCAGCAGCGCCTTGCGCTCGCCGGCCAGCGCCTTCTCCTCGGCCGACCTCTCCCGCCGCTCCTGGGCCAGCGCGCCAAGCCGCCCCTCGGCCTCCAGGGCGCGCCACTCCAGCGCCAGCTTGCGCAGCCGGTCCATCTCCCCGCTCAACTTGCGGTGGCGCAGCGCCGCCGACGCCTGGCGCTCCAAGGTCGCGACCTGGCCCTCCATCTCGCGCGCCAGCCCCTCCAGCCGCTCGCGGTTGCCGTGCGCGTGCGACAGCCGCGACTCGGTCTCCCGGCGCCGGTCCTTGTAGTGCGTCACCCCCGCCGCCTCCTCCAGGTGCGAGCGGATGTGCATCGGGTTGTCCTCGACAATCCGCGACACCGTCCCCTGCAGGATCACGCTGTAGCCGTGCGCGCCCAGGCCGGTGCCGCTGAACAGGTCGTGGATGTCGCGGCGCCGCACCACCTGGTTGTTGATCCGGTAGGTCGACGCGCCGTCGCGGCCGAGCTGGCGCTTGATCACCACCTCGGGATAGCCCCGCCACGCCGACGGCGCGCCCGGCCCGGCGTCGACGTCCTCCAGGCGCATCTCCACGCTGCACCAGTCGGTCGCCTTGCGGCGCCGGGTCCCGTTGAAGATCACGTTCTGCATGCTCTCGCCGCGCAGCTGCGACGCCCGGGTCTCGCCCATCACCCAGTTGATCGCCTCGACCACGTTCGACTTCCCGCACCCGTTCGGGCCGACCACGCACAGCACCGGGACGTCCGTCACGATCGTCGTCGGGTCCGCGAACGACTTGAACCCGGTGATCTTGACGCTGTGTAGTCGCATCCGTCCGGGACGGGCGGCGGCGCCCGCCCTACGCCTTGCCGAACACCAGGGTCGCGTTGGTCCCGCCAAACCCGAAGGAGTTCGACAGCGCGACGCCCACGTCGGCCGCGCGCGCCTCGTGCGGCACGTAGTCGAGGTCGCACCCCTCGCCCGGGCGGTCCAGGTTGATCGTCGGCGGCACGCTCCCCTCGCGGATCGCGAGCACGCAGAACAGCGCCTCCAGGGCCCCGGCGGCGCCGAGCAGGTGCCCGGTCATCGACTTGGTCGAGCTCACGAGGACCTTGTCGGCGTGCCCCCCGAAGCAGCCGCGGACCGCCCGCGTCTCCGCCACGTCGCCGAGCGGCGT
>CAZZIL010000166.1:0-5083 GCA_964654265.1 uncultured Gammaproteobacteria bacterium
GGTTGCGCAGCACGTAGTCGATGCTGGTCGAGTTGAACACCCCGGACGACGACTTCGGCAGGACGATCTCGTCCCCGACCGGCGCGATCGCGTCGATCACCCGCCCACCGGGATCCCCGCGGGGCACGTGGATCCCCGACAGCTTGTGGTCCAGCGAGCGGTCGCGCCCGTCGATCGTCAGGCTCTCGATGCAGGTGTACAGCACCTCGACGCCCGCCGCGCGCGCGGCGTCGACGAGCCGGCGCTGGTTCGGCACGACCACCCGCGCGAGCCGGTCGAAGAAACGGTCCCCCGCCTCGGGTCCGGAGCCGCCATGGGGATGCCCGGGCACACAGAACGCGTTCTGCATGTCCACGACCAGCAGGGCGGAGCGCCCCGCGGCCAGCGGGGTGTCGCGCCCGATGTCCTGCCCGTCGGCGCGGGCGGCCTGCCGTTGTGTCATGCCGGTCTCCGGTTGCGGGCGCGACGCAGCACGCCCTCGATCTCCTCGTTGCCCATGATACCGCCGGGACGCAGCGTCATCGTCAGCACGATCACCACGCCCAGCAGTATCCCGGACAGCCCCAACATCTCGGGGAGCTTCACGCCCAGCACCTCGGGCCCGGTCTCCATGTGGCGCACGCCCTCGAGCCCGACGGTGATGAGGACCGTCCCGAGGACGGCCCCGGTCACGGTGCGCATCCCCCCGAGGATGAGCATCGCCAGCGTGAGGAACACGTGGTGGAAATAGAACGGCCGGGCGCTGATCGTCCCCAGGTAGTAGGCGTAGCTGATGCCGGCGACCGCCAGGATCGCGGCGCCGAGCACCCACGCGGCAAGGCGCAGCCGGAACACGTCAACGCCCATGGCGCGGGCGCCGGTCTCGTCGTCCGAGCTCGCGCGCAGCTGGATCCCCCAGCGCGACTCGCGGAACATCCGCGCCGCGAACAGCGCGGCGACGACCACCGCCAGCAGGCTCGGCAGGTCGAACACCTGGGGGATCCCGAAGAACGCCTGCTTGCCCTTGAAGATGTCGGTGCGGTGGATGAACACCGAGTGCACGATCACCAGCAACGACAGCGTGACAATCGTCGCGCCGATCCCGGAGAGCCGGGCGATGACCAGGCCGGTGAGCGCGGCGAGCGCGACGGTGACCGCCACGGCGACCAGCGCGGACGTCAGCGGGTCCAGCGAGAACGCGTTCAGGCCCCAGGGGGCGTCCGGAAGCGAGATCGCCTTCACCGCCTCGGGCGTCACGCAGATCGCGGCCGCGTAGGCGCCGATCCCCATGAACGCGCTGTGCGACAGGTTGGTGACGTTCGAGTTTCCCATGAACACCTGCAGGCCGAGCACGGCGAGCAGGTTGACGTAGGTCGAGTAGAGCAGTCGCACGTGGTAGCGCTCGCCGACGAGCGCGACCGCGGCCGCGGCGGCCACGAGCAGCGCCGACAGCAGCGCGGCCCCGGCGAGCCCGGAGCGCATCCCCGGCGACAGGCGGGGGGCGGTCACAGCTTGTCCCCCTTCTCCGCGACCGGGGACAGGATCCCCTGGGGCCTCCAGACGAGGATGACCGCGACGATCGCGTAGACGAAGGCGTCCTTCATCCCGCCGTAGCTCTGCGGCAGCACGACGAGCATCCCGACCTCGATGGCGCCGAGGACGAAGCCGCCGAGGACGGCGCCCGGCAGGCTGCCGAACCCGCCGACCACGCACGCGACGAACGCCTTCAGCACCGGGTTGAATCCGAGCGTCGGGTCGACGCCGCCGCGGCGCGCGATGATGAACACCGCCGCCAGCCCGGCCAGCAGCCCCGACACGGCGAACGCGGCGGCCACCACCCGGTTGGCCCGGATGCCGGTCAGCCGCACCATGGTGAAGTCGAGCGCCGCCGCGCGCATCGCCAGGCCGAGCGTGCTCGCGCGCAGCATCCACACCAGCAGCGCGATCGCGCCCGCGGTCGCCAGCGTCTCCAGGATCTGCAGCGAGGAGACGCGGATCCCCCCGATCTCGATCGCGCGGTCGAGGAACTGCAGGGTGGTGACCGCCATCGGCCGCGGCGAGACGAACAGCAGGAACATGTTCTGCAGGACCATGCTCACGCCGAAGGCGGTCAGCAGCCCGGTGACCGCGCTCGCCTGGCGCACCGGCCGGAACGCCACGCGCTCCAGCGCGACCGACGCCAGCAGCGCGGCCGCGATCGCTCCGACCACCGCGACCGCCGGGTTCGCGGTGAGCAGGGCGCCAAGCGCCAGCATGGTGTAGCCCCCGACCGCGATGATCTCGCCGTGGGCGAAGTTGACCAGCCCCATCACCGAGAACACGATGGCGAGCCCCAGCGCGATGAGCGCGTACTCGGCGCCGAAGCTCAGCGCGTTCAGGCACTGCTGGACGACGTAGTCCATCAGGCCAGGCCCGCCAGCCCGGCGACGAACTCCTCGTCGCCGCTGAGCTCGTCGCCGCTCCCCTCGGCGACGACGGTGCCGCCGCTCATGACGTGCACGCGGTCCGCCAGGCGCATCGCCTGGCGCACGTTCTGCTCGACCAGCAGGATGGTGACGCCCCGGCTCCTGAGGTCCCGGACCATCCCGAACACCTGCGCGCACACCATCGGGGCGAGCCCGAGGCTTGGCTCGTCCAGCAGCAGGATGCGAGGCGCGCCCATCAGGGCGCGCGCGATCGCGAGCATCTGCTGCTCGCCGCCGGAGAGCGTCCCGGCCGGCTGGGCGCGGCGCTCCGCGAGTGCCGGGAACGTCCCGAGCCAGCCGTCGATCTCTCGGCGCACCGCCGCGCGGTCCGCGCGGATCGCGCCGCCGAGCGCCAGGTTCTCCACGACCGTCAGGTTGGCGAACACTCGCCGCCCCTCCGGGGCGAGCGCGATCCCGCGGCGGACGCGTTCCTCGGCCGCGAGCGCCGAGATGTCCTCGCCGCCGAGCCGCACGCGCCCGCGCGAGCGCGCGACACCGCACACCGCCGAGAGCGTCGACGTCTTGCCCGCCCCGTTGGGGCCGAGCAACGCGACGCAGGCGCCCTCCCCGACGCTGAACGATATCCCGTGCACGGCCTCGATGCGGCCGTGAAACACGCGCAGGTCCTCGACCTCAAGCATCGCCGGCGCCGCGGGCGCGGGCGTGCCGGCACCCTCGGCGGTCCCCGCCGGGGGACCGCCGCGGACCGCCCTCTCCCGTCCTACTTCCAGTCCGGGAGGCTGCGCGGGACCTCGTTCGTCAGCAGGACGCGCCGGCCGTTGTCGAACCCGATCACGGGCACCGTGCGCACCGCGTAGGAGCGCGTGTCCCGGAACGAGACCGAGCCGGCGGTCTTGATCGGGACGCGCTCCGCGGAGCGCAGCGCGTCGCGGATCTCCTCCGGGTCGGTCCCGCCGGTCGCCTCGACCGCGTAGGCGATCGCCGCGATCACGTCCGCGCCGAGCGCCGGGAACATCCCGTCCACCGGCAGGTCCATCGCCCGGCACTCGGCGATGAACCGGTCCATCGCGCTGTCGGGCTGCGAGGGCGTGAGCGTCCCGAAGAACACCTTGTCGAGCAGCGACGGGTCGCTGTCCGCGATGGCGTCGAGCGACGGGTCGTCAAGCCCGTCGGAGCCGACGACCCACGCGCCGATGCCGGCCGCCCGCAGCTGCCGGATCAGCACGCCGACGTCGGGCATGATCGACGAGATGTAGACCGCGTCGGGCTCGGTCTCCAGCCGCTTGATCTCGGCGATCTGGGGCGACCAGTCGTTGGTGCCGAAGCTGAAGTTGAGCTTCGCCAGCACGCGGCCGCCGCCGGCCTCGACGACCTCGCCAAACCACAGCGGGGTCCGCGCCGACCAGGAGCCGCCCTCGTCCGAGGTCAGCAGGACCACGTTGCGCACCCCCTGCGCCAGCGCGTAGTCGGCCGCCGCCGCCGCCGTGTACGGGTCCGGCGACACGTAGGTGAAGAAGTTGTCGACGATGCCGGCGTGCATCTCGACCTGGGTGCTCTGCCCCTGCATGATCGACACCCCGTACCCGTCGGCGAGCTGCGCGACCGGGATCATGGTGTCCGAGAACGGGATCGTCGCGAGCGCGACAATCCCCTCCTCCAGGAACTTCTGCGACAGCGACAGCGCCGCCTGCGTGTCGGAGCCGGTGTCCTGGACCAGCAGCTCGAAGCGGCGGCCGTCGACGCCGCCGTCCCGGTTGATCATCTCGGCCATGCAGCGGGCCCCCTGGATCCCCGCGTAGGGCGCGAACTCGCCCGTCAGCGGGACCGCGAAGCCCACCTTGATGCTGTCGGCCGCCTGGCCGGCGCCCAGCGACGCGAGCGCCACCCCGGCCAGCGTGGCGCCGACCCTTCCTGCCATTTTGCCCATCCTGTCTCTCCTCTCTGTGGTGTGGAACACTGCGTCAGGCCGTCCCCAGGTACGCCGCGACCACCCGGGGGTCCGCGACGACCTCGCGGGGCGTCCCCGACGCGAGCACGCTGCCGAAGTCCAGCACCGTGACGCGGTCGCAGACGCTGGTGATGAACTTGAGGTCGTGGTCGATCACGAGCATCGCGCACGCATGGCGCCCGCGGATCCAGCGCAGGCCGTCGACCAGGGCGGCCGTCTCCGCCTCGTTCATCCCGGCGGCGGGCTCGTCGAGCATCAGCACCCGCGGCGCCAGCGCCAGCGCGCGGACGATCTCCAGGCGGCGAAGATGCCCGTACGACAGCCCGTCCGCGAACAGTCCGAGCCGGTCGCCCAGGCCGAAGACCCCGATCGCGTCGTCGACCAGGTCGCCGCCGCCCATCCCTCCGGCGCGCGCGGTGATGCGCGCCACCTCGATGTTCTGCCCCACCGTCAGGTTCGGGTAGATGCGCAGGTTCTGGAAGGTGCGGCCGATTCCGCGCCGCGCGCGCGCGTGCGCCGGGAGGACGCCGATGTCGCCGTCTCCGAGCGTGATGCTCCCGGAATCGTGGCGCAACAGCCCGGACGCCAGGTTGATCAGGGTCGTCTTGCCCGCCCCGTTGGGCCCGATCAGGCCGTGCACCTCGTCGGGCCCGACATCAAGGCTCACGCCCTTCAGCGCGTGCACGCCGCCGAAGGACTTCGTGACCGACCGAAACCCAAGCATTCTCCC
>CAZZIL010000167.1:0-11763 GCA_964654265.1 uncultured Gammaproteobacteria bacterium
CCGCCTTCCGGCAGGCCCCGCTACCGGTCAGCCCGCGGCGTCCCGCCCCTTCGCCTTCTCCCGCTCCCGGGCAATCCAGCGCGCCAGCCCCTTCGAGTTGAGCAGCACGTCGGTCTGGAACATCTCCCGCGCCTTCGCCTCGTCGGCGGCCGGCTGCGCCGCCATCGCGAGCCCGGCGTAGAGGTCGAGCAGCGCGTCGCGGAGCCGCGCCTCCAGCTGTTCCGGGGCGCACTCCGCGGCGACCTTGCGCGCGGTCTCGACGGACTGGTCGAGCGTCTCCAGCAACCTTTCCCCGCACGCCTGGGGATCGTCGATCACCGCGTAGTGGGCCAGCCCGACCCGGTCGGGGTTGAGCCCGGCGATCCGCCGGATCGATTTCTCCATGGCCTCCCGGTTGAACTGCGGGGGCGGGGCCGTCGGCGTGATCACCGAGCGCCCGGCGTTGTCGAACTCCCGGTAGGAGACCCCGAAGCCGTCGCCCGATATCACGGTCGCCCTTTCCGGGTCGTGGACGCTCAGGTGGTGCCAGGCGTGGCCGGGCGTGTGGATCACCTCCAAGGCGCGCCTTCCCAGGTCGAACGTCTCGCCGTCGGCGGCGATCCTCAGGCGCGCCGGGTCGACCTTGCGGGTGTCGGAGTAGTGCCGCTTGCAGAACTCCTCGCCGTAGAGGTCGACGGCGCCGGCCCACAGCTTGTCGAACGGGTCGGCGATGTGGGGGTGGGCGCTCTCCTGGACGACCGCCACGGCGTCCGGGAAGCGCTCAAGCAACAGTCCCGTCCCCGCGCAGTGGTCCAGGTGGGCGTGCGTGACAAAGCAGTAGCGCAGCCGGTCGCGGCCGATGCCGTTGGTGTCGAACCACTCGGTGATGCGCGCGGGGGCGGCCGCCGCCCCGGGATCGACGACGGCGAACTCGCCGTTGTCGTCGAGCAGGTAGACGCTCGTCATCTCCGGCCGCGTGTAGAGCGAGTCGATGCGGCGGATGCCGTCCGTGACCTCCGTCGCCAGGCTCATGGCGCCAGCCGCCCGCGGACGGGCGGGGTGGAGCCAGGGGGATTCGAACCCCCGACCTTCTGGATGCAAGCCAGACGCTCTGCCAGCTGAGCTATGACCCCCATCCGCCCATATTCTAGCCGCCCCGAAGGACAGGCCGGACCCGCGGGGGTCACGACATGTGGAGCCCGCCGTTGATCGACAGGTCCGCCCCGGTGATGTACCCCGAGTCCTCGTGCGCCAGGAAGGCGATCGCCCTGGCGACCTCCGCCGGCTCGCACAGCCGCCGGATCGGGATCGAGTCGACGATCTTCTGGAGCGTCTCCTCCTTGATCTGCTTCACCATCGGGGTCGCCACGTAGCCTGGCGAGATGGTGTTCACCGTGACGCCCTTGCGCACCACCTCCTGCGCGAGCGCCTTGGTGAAGCCGTGGATGCCGGCCTTTGCCGCCGAGTAGTTGGTCTGGCCGAACTGCCCCTTCTGCGCGTTCACCGACGACACGTTGACCACCCGGCCGTAGCCCTGCCCGACCATCCCCGGAAGGAACTGCCGGGTCACGTTGAACACGCTCTTCAGGTTGGTGTCGATCACCTCCGAGAACATCTCGGGCGTCATCTTCAGGAACACCGAGTCCCGGGTGATGCCGCCGTTGTTGACGAGCACCGAGACGGTCCCCAGCTCGGAGTCGACCTGCCCCTTGAGGCGCTCGCAGTCCTCGTGCGTCGAGATGTCGCAGTAGTAGGCCTTGATGCCCGGGTAGCCCGCCGCCGCCTGCGCCTCCAGCCAGCGCGTCTCGCGCCCGCTGTCGTGGACATAGGTGGTCGCGACCCGGTAGCCCTCCTTGTGGAACGCCCGGCAGATCTCGGTGCCGATTCCCCCCATCCCCCCGGTGATTAGTGCCAGTCTCTCGCCCATCGCTCTCCTGTCTCCTGTGGGTGCCCCTCCCCCTGTTCCCGATTTGGCGCCGCGCCCGCTCAGGCCGCCTCGACCGAGAGCGCGATCCCCATGCCGCCGCCGATGCACAGCCCGGCCATGCCCTTCCTGGCGCCGCGGCGCGCCATCTCGTGCAGCAGCGTGACCAGGATGCGCGTCCCTGACGCCCCGATCGGGTGCCCAAGCGCGATCGCCCCGCCGTTGACGTTGACCTTGGCGGTGTCCCATCCGAGGTCGCGGTTGACCGCGATCGCCTGGGCCGCGAACGCCTCGTTGATCTCGAGCAGGTCGAGGTCGTCGACCCCCCAGCCCGACTTCTCGAGGCACTTGCGCGCCGCCGGGACCGGGCCGATCCCCATGATGCTCGGGTCCACCCCGCAGCACGAGGCGGCGCGGATGACCGCCAGGGGCTTCAGCCCGCGGCCCTCCGCCTCCTTCGCGTCCATGACGACCACGGCGGCCGCGGCGTCGTTGATCCCGGAGGCGTTCCCGGCGGTGACCGTCCCCTCCTTGTCGAACGCCGGCCGCAGCTTCGCGAGCCCCTCCTTGGTGATGCCGGGACGGACGTGCTCGTCCGTGTCGAAGCGCACCGGATCCCCCTTGCGCTGCGGGACCTCCACCGCCACGATCTCGTCGCCGAACTTCCCGGCCTTCTGGGCCGCCTCCGCCTTGTTCTGCGAGTCCGCGGCGAACGCGTCTTGGTCCTCGCGCGTGACGCCGTACTTCTTCGCGACGTTCTCGGCGGTGATCCCCATGTGGTAGCGGTTGAACACGTCGGTGAGCCCGTCGACAATCATGGTGTCCTCCAGCTTCCCGGGGCCCATGCGCATCCCCTTGCGCGAGCCGTTGAGGACGTGCGGCGCGTTCGACATGCTCTCCTGGCCGCCGGCGACCACGACCTTGCAGTCGCCGACCGCGATCTCCTTCGCCGCCTCGTAGACGGTGCGCAGGCCGCTGCCGCAGACGTGGTTGATCGTCATCGCCGGGGTCTCGTACGGAATGCCCGCCGCCACCGCCGCCTGGCGCGCGCCGTTCTGGCCCACCCCCGCGGTCAGGATCTGTCCCATGATGACGTCGTCGACGTCGGCCGGGTCCACCTTGGCGCGCGAGAGCGCCTCGCGGATGGCGATCCCGCCGAGCGCGGCCGCCGACATCGGGGACAGCGTCCCCCCGAACTCGCCGATCGCGGTGCGCGCGGCGGAAACGATTGCGACATCCTTGATCATCTCACTCTCCTGTGCTGTTTCTCTGCTGGACCGGCGGCGCCGACACGGCCACGTAGGAGCCGGGCGCGTCCTCGATCGGCTTGTGCTTGTAGTTGCCGGGGCGCGCGGGCGCGCGCACCCGTTTGCCGGCGTGGTTGCGAAGCCAGCGCTCCCAGTGCGGCCACCAGCTGCCCTGCTCCGGCACGGCGGCGGACGCCCACTTCCCCGGATCCTCCGGCAACCGGACCGGGCGGCGCGAGCGCCCGGACGGCGGGGGCGAGACCTTGAACCGGCGCTTGTCGCCCGGTGGGGGGCTGACCACCCCGGCGATGTGGCCGCTGGAGCCCAGCACGAAGTCGACCGGCCCGCCCAGCAGGCGCGCGGTGCGGTACGCGCTCGTCCACGGGACTATGTGGTCCCGCTCGGTGGCCACGGCGTAGCACGGCGCATCGACCTTGCCCAGGTCGATGTCGATCCCGCACATCTTGCTGCGCCCCTCCGCCACGTTGTTCTCCAGGTAGGTGTCGCGCACGTAGCGCACGAACATCTTGCCGGGAAGGTTTGTCGAGTCGGAGTTCCAGTAGAGGATGTCGAAGGCGGGGGGTGTCTCCCCCAGGTAGTAGTTCTTGACGACGTACGGCCAGATCAGGTCGTTCGGCCGCAGGAACGCGAAGGTGTTGGCGAGGTCCCGCCCGGACATCAGCCCGCCGTCGGCGAAGCGGCGCTCGTAGTCGGCGACCGAGTCCCCGGTGACGAACAGGCCGATGTCGCCGGTGTCGTGGCAGTCGATCATCGTGGCCGCGAGCGTCAGCGAGCGCGCGGGGCGCTCGCCCTCCGCGGCCGCGGCGGCAAGCGCGCACGTGAGGAGCGTCCCGCCGATGCAGAAGCCGAACATGTTCGCCTGCGGCTGCTTGGTGATGTCGCGCACCACCTCCATCGGGCGCAGGACCCCGTCGATCAGGTAGTCGTCCCACCCGAGCTGCGCCTCGTGCTCCCCGGCGTTGACCCATGACACGAGGAACACGCGGTGCCCCTGCCCGACCAGGTAGTCGACGAGCGACTTCCCCGGCGCCAGGTCGAGGATGTAGAACTTGTTGATGCACGGCGGGAAGATCACCAGCGGCACCTCGTGCACCTCCTTGGTCCGCGGCGCGTACTCGATCAGCTGGACCAGCTGGCTCTGGTGCACCACCTTGCCCGGCGTCAGCGCGAGGTTCTCCCCGATGCGGAACGCTTCGCGGTCGGTGTTCGACACGCTCCCGTGCCGCATGTCCTCCAGCATGTTGCGCATGCCCGACGCCAGGTTGGACCCCCCGGACTTGATCGTCGCCTCAAGGACGTCGGGGTTGGTCGCCGGGAAGTTCGACGGGGACAGCGCATCGATGTACTGCCGGAACATGAACTTCAGCACCTTGCGCTTGTCGTCGTCCAGGTCGGCCGCATCGAGCAGGTCCAGCATCAGCCGGCTGTTGATCTGGTAGTTCTGCCGGAGGAAGCTGAAGAACGGGTTGCTGCTCCACTGCTCGGAGGCGAACCGGGGGTCCTTTTTTTGCCCCGCAACATCCTTCCCGCCGGGCGGCTCCGCCCGCATGGCGGACGCCATCAGCTCGGCCTGGTCCTTGGCGTACTGGGACATGACCCCGGACCATGCCTGGGGGTTCGCCGAGAGGCTCTCCATCAGGCCCTGCCAGGCCTCGAAGTACCTGGGATCCGCCTTCCCCGCCTGTCCCAGCGGGGAGGACCGCGAGAGAAGATCGTCAAGCCACTCGGCGCCGGCGCCGCCCGCTCCCGGCGTCCCGGCGGCGGGACCGTCGCCGCCCTCCCCGGCAGGACGGGACGCCCCTTCCGGCTTCGGGCCCGACTTGGTCACGCCCGTGCCCGCGACATGGTTACTTCGCACATGCGAAATGCATTATACCGGCATCCCTCCCCGTTTCAAAACGCAAGGTCCGGGCGGCCGGGGACCCGGCCCAAGGCGGGACCGCCGGGGTGCGGGAAGGACCGCCCGTCCCGCCCCGGCCTACCGCCGCGGGCCGGGAATGCCGGCCATCCGACCGTAGAGCGCCGAGCGCGGCAGGTTGAAGTGCCGGGCGACAATGGACGCCGCGCGCCCCGGCGGCATCTCGGAGCACAGCCGCCCGCACAGCCGCGCGGCGTCCTCCAGGTCGGGCCCGCCCGGCCGGCGCCCGGGCGCCGGGGCGACCACCAGCGTGAACTCCCCGCGCCCGGGGATCGCGCCGGACTCCGCCATCGCCGCCAGTCCGCCCAAGGTCCCGGCGCAGACCTGCTCGTGCAGCTTTGTCAGCTCGCGGCACACGCACGCGGCGCGGTCGGCGCCCAGGCGGTCCCGCAGCTCCCGGAGCAGCGCGCCGACCCTCCTGGGGGACTCGTGCACGATCACCGCGACGTCGGCGGCGGCGGCCGTGCCGAGGCGCGCCTCGCGCTCGGACTTCCGCCGGGGCAGGAACCCCAGGAACAGGAACCCCTGGCCGCACATCCCGGAGACGCTCGCCGCGACGATGGGCGCGGACGGCCCGGGGATCGGCTCCACGCGGATTCCCCGGTCGCGCATGGTCTCCACCAGGGCCGCGCCGGGGTCGCTGATCCCGGGCGTGCCCGCGTCGGTCACGTAGGCGGCCTCGCCGGCCTCCCCGATCAGGTCGGCGAGCCGCCCGGCCCCCTTGCGCTCGTTGTGCGCGCGCACCGAGAGCAGCCGCCGCGGCGCGGCACCGATCGCGGCGAGCAGCTTGCGGGCCGTCCGTGTGTCCTCGGCGCCGACCACCGTCACGCGCGACAGCACCTCCCGGGCGCGGGATCCCAGGTCGCCCAGGTTGCCGATTGGCGTCGCCACCAAATATAATCGGCCGTTGACATGCCCCGGGCCGCCCATACGCGAATCCTACTACTGCTTCCCCTGTTGCTCGCCGGCGCCGCGCCCGCGCGGGGCGAGGAGGCGCCGTCGCAGCTCGACCTCCTCCTTCAGGGCGGGCGCTACGATTCCGACCGGCTGATCCTGGAGAGCACCGGGGAGGCCGACGAGGGACCGTTCACCCCCGAGGCCGGGGACGACTCCTCCGTCGGCGCGCGCGGGCACGTCGCCCTGGTGATCCCGCGCAAGCGCGACGGCCTCATCGGCAACGCCGCGCGCGCGCTGGAGCGTGGCTTCCAGCACGCCGCGGAGACCGACGGCGGCCACATCGAGCTCGTCATCTACGCGACGGACGGCACGCCGGAGCGGGTGCTGTCGTCGTACGACCACGCGGTCGCGAGGGGGGTCGAGCTCATCATCGGGCCGATGCTCAAGAGCAACGTCGCCGCGCTGCTCGCGCGCAGCCGGGACATCCCGGTGACCACGCTGGTCACGCAGCCGGTCGACGTCTTCGGGTTCGACCAGTCCGACATCTTCGGCATCAGCATCGGCAGCGAGGCCGAGGCCCGGCTGGTCGCGCGCGCCGCGGCGGAGACCGCCGAGACCGGCGCCGCCGTCGTCATCGAGGCCCCGGACTCCTTCGGCCGGCGCACCGCCGCGGCGTTCGCCGGCGAGTGGGAGCGCCACGCCGGGCGCGTCCCGCGGCGCACCCTGGTCGCCACCGAGGACGACCTGGTCGACCTCCACCTCGAGATGCGCGAGGCCGCCCGGGCCAGCGTCGAGGACGGCGTCCCCCTCCCGTTCGTGTTCGTCGCCGGGGACCGCGGTTTCGTCCTCAAGGCGCGCGCCCACGTCCCGGGCCTGGTCCGCCTGCACGGGCTGAGCCTGATCAACGAGGACCGGACGGTCACCGGCGGCGAGGACATCTCGCTGCTCGGGATGAACAACGTGCACATCGTCGAGATGCCGTGGATCGCCACCCCGGACGCCGAGCTGCCCGCGCACTATGCGCTCGACGCCGCCCGGTCGCTGCCCCACCTGGAGCAGCGCTTCTTCGCGCTCGGCGTCGACTGCTACCGGCTGTCGCGTCAGGCGGTGTGCTGGAGAGCCGGCTGCGGCGCCGACGGCGTCAGCGGCACGTGGAGCATCCCGGAGGGGACCCACAACTTCCAGCGCACCGGCATCCTCTCGAGTTTCGTCAACGGCGTGCTGGAGATCCCCGATTCCTGACGCGTCCCCTCCCTGCCCGTCCCCGATCCGGGGCGCCCACATCCTCACGGCCGGCCAGTTCGACCTCGCCACCATCGGCCGCGTCTGCGAGATCGCCGACCTGCTTGAGCCGGTGGCGCGCGGCAGGCGCCACACCCGGATCCTCGACGGCGCCGTCCTCGGAAGCCTCTTCTTCGAGGCGAGCACGCGCACCCGCCTGAGCTTCGACGCGGCGTTCCAGCGCCTCGGGGGCGCGGTCTCCCACACCACCGGGGTGACGTTCTCCTCGATCAGCAAGGGCGAGTCGCTTGAGGACACCGCCCGGACCATCGCCGGCTACGTCGACGTCTTCGCCATCCGCCACCCGGAGGAGGGGGCCGTCGCCCGCTTCGCATCGGCGACGCTGGTCCCGGTGATCAACGCCGGCGACGGCTCGGCGGAGCACCCCACCCAGGCGCTGCTCGACCTCTACACCGTGCGCCGCGAGCTCGGCCGCCTCGGCAAGGCCGTCGACGGCGCCAAAGTCGCGCTCGTCGGCGACCTCCGGCACGGGCGCACCGTCCACTCCCTCATCCGCATGCTGTCGCTCCACCCGTCGGTCCGGTTCTCGCTGGTCGCGCCCGCCGGGCTGGAGATGCCGCGCGAAATGGTCGAGGAGGCCGGGCGGCGCGTCGCCGAGGTGCGCGAGCACGACGACCTGCGCCGGGGACTCGCCGGCTGCGATGTGGTCTACGCCACGCGCGTCCAGCACGAGCGCGTCCAGCCAAGCCCCGACGCCCGCGGCGGATACGGCATCGACTTCATGGTCAATCGGCGGCTCATCGACGAGACCTGCCCGCGCGACGTCGTCATCCTCCACCCGATGCCGCGCGACAGTCGCCCAGGCGCCAACGACCTGAGCACGGACCTGGACGGCGACCCGAGACTCGCCATCTTCCGCCAGTCCGACGCCGGGGTCCAGGTCCGAATGGCCCTGTTCGCGATGGTGCTCGGCGTCGAGGACCGGGTGGCAGGATCCCTGCTTCCCGTCAACTGGGTCCGCCCGGAAAAGTCCGGGCCCAACGATGTCGACCTTGGCGAGACCGGCGGTCCGCGCCCGTGACGGGCGCCCGCCGAGCCGTCACACCCGCCTTCGTTTCCCCGGCAGGGCGGACGTGTCGGTGAACACCCCGTCCACCCCCCGCTCCCGCAACTTCTGGTGGGTCTCGGCGTCGTTGACCACGAACACGTACAGCCCGTAGCCCGCCTCCTTGACCCGCTCGCAGGCGCCGTCCTGGGAGGCGCCCTCCAGGCCCAGGTGGATGTGGTCGGCGCCGACCCGGCGGGCCTCCTCCTCCCATCCCGGGCGCAGCTCGTGGGTGACCAGCGCCAAGTTCGCCGACGGACCGGTCGCGCGCGCGTGCTCCAGCACCTCGACGCTGAAACTCGACACCACGTACTTGATCATGCTCGGCCGGGTGGCCTTCTTCATGATTCTCTCGACCGCCTCGCGGCCCGTGGCCGGGCCCGGCTTGATCTCCACGTTGACGTTCATGCGGCAGAACGACGAGAAATCGATCAGCCCCTCAAGCGCCGCGAGGTGCGCCGTGATCGGCACGCGCTCGCGCACAACCGAGTACGGGACCGACGAGAGGACAAGGTCAATGCCGAACACGCGCTCCAGCGAATCGTCGTGGGACGCGATCGCCACCCCGTCCTGGGTCGGCATCGCGTCGATCTCGACCCAGTCGAAGCCGCTGTGCGACGCCTCGCGCAAGGCGTCCAGGGAGTTCTCGCGCCCCTCGCCCATCAGGCCGCGGTGGGCGATGAACTCGGACATCAGGCGCGGCGTGTCACTCATGGCAACGCGACCCCGGCCGACCTCAGCAACCGGCACAGCGAGATCATCGGCAGCCCCGACAGCGTCCCGGGCTCGTCCTCCGAGATGCGCGAGCA
Source organism: uncultured Gammaproteobacteria bacterium (assembly GCA_964654265.1). GTDB lineage: Bacteria > Pseudomonadota > Gammaproteobacteria > Tethybacterales > CBDBMS01 > CBDBMS01. The sequence continues at coordinate 9,143 of CAZZIL010000167.1, forward strand.
GATCGCCGGGCCCGCGCCGTCCGCGACAAACCCCGCCGCCGCGCCCGGGGCCGCCGGCTCCGTGTCGAGGTAGTGGCGGATGCGGCGCCCGTCCAGCTCCGCGAGCGCGATCTCGCCGCGCGACTCGCGCACCTGCGGCGCGGCGTCCCCCGCCCCCGGGTCGCGCACGCACACCGCCGTGCGGAAGCCGACCGTCCTGCCGGAGAGCGACGCCAGGTCCTTCTCCGCCCGCGCCCGGCTCCCCGGCTTGCCGAGCACCGCGCTCACGGGCGGGCCCGCGAACGCGCACGTGTCCGCCGCGACCACGATCGCGTCGCGCCGGCGCGCGCCGACGCGCGCGCACTTCTCCGCGGCGAGCCGCGCCGCGCGCCCGGACGCGCCCTCGCCGGGCAGCCCCCGCTCCTCGACCCCCGAGGGGTCGACGTCGAACGTCAGGCCCAGCGCCCCGAGCAGGCGCGCGCGCTCCGCCGACGCCGACGCCAGGACGATCTGCCGGGAAACCCCTGGCGCACCGCCGGGGACACCCGCCGGCAGACGTTCCCTAGAATCCGCGCATGCCTTTGCGTTCACCATGCGGGATATCATACACCAAACGCGGGCGGCGCGCCGCGCTCGCGCGCCTGCTGGCGCTGGGCTGCCTGGGCGCCCTCCCCCCGGCGGCCAGGCGGGCGGGCGCCCAGGGCGGCGCCGACCTCGACATCGTCGCGTGGCGGGGGCAGTTCCCGCCCGGCGAGCTCGCGGGCTTCACCGACCGGACCGGCATCCGCGTCCATGTGCTGGAGGCCCGGTCCGACCACGACTTCCTGGGGCTGATGCACGCGACCCAGGGGCGGGAGTTCGACCTCCTGTTCCCGTCGAACACCTTCGCGCTGGAGTGGGCCGAGTTCGGCCTGCTGAAGCCGTTCCGGGAGGACCGGCTCCCGCTGGCCGGGATCCTCCCGGCGCTGGCGGCCGCCGCCCGGCGCGACTGGGGGTTCGGCGACGGCCCGCTCTGGGTGCCCCACTCGTGGATCGGCACGCTGGTGTTCTGGCGCGAGAAGAAGGCGCCCGGCGACGCCGGGGACGGGCGCCCCGGCTACGGCGCGCTCTGGGACCCGGACGCCGGGCGCTCAACCCTGGGCGCGGCGTTTCCCCTGATGCTCGGGGCGGGCCTCCACCTTGAGCGCGCCGGGACAATCGACCCCGGGGCGCTCTGGGGGTCCTACCAGGACCTCTACCGGATGCGCCGCGCCTGGGACGCCATCCTCGGGTGGTGCCTGGAGAGGAAGGCCGCGCTGCGCCGCCTGTGCGACCCGGGCGCCGAGTCCGACCCGCCATGCGCGCCCGGGAAGGCCGCGCGCATCGGGCTCGCGCCCGACACCGCCCTGCGCGCGCACGCCGCGCGCGACCCGGCGCTGCGCTTCGCGCCGGCGGCGGAGGGGGCGCTGCTCACCGCCAACGGGGCGGTCATGCCGGCGGGCGCGCGCAACATCGACGAGGCCCACGAGTTCCTCGCCCACTTTCTCGATCCCGGGGTCGCGGCGGCCTGCGCGGCCGCCAACGGGCTCAACCCGGCGCCTGCCGGGGCGGCCGGGCTCCTCCCTGACTCGCGAAGGGACGCGCACGAGCGCGCCTACGGGGAGGGCGCGCTTGACGGCGCGCATGTGCTGCCGCCTGAGCCAGGCTGGTTCCGGCGGCACAGGGCCGGCTACGCCGGCCGGCTTGCGGAGGCGCTTGGCGCGCCCGCAACGTCAGTGGAGTAGATCCCCGGACGCGTAGCGCTCCGCCATCGCCGGCAGCGGGGCCGGCTTGATCCTGCCGGCGTGCCCGGCGGCGCCGAACGCCTCCAGCCGCGCCTCGCAGACCTTCCGCATGTGCTCCATCGCCGGGATGTTGAACTTGCGCGGGTCGAACTCCCCGGGCTTCTCCCTCGCCACCCGCCGGTACTGCCCGGTCATCGCCATGCGGCAGTCGGTGTCGATGTTGACCTTGCGCACCCCGTGGCGGATGCCGACCACGATCTCCTCCACCGGGACCCCGTAAGTCTGCGGCATTTCGCCGCCATGCTCGTTGATCACGTCCTGAAGGTCCTGGGGCACCGAGCTGGACCCGTGCATCACCAGGTGCAGCGTCGGCATGCGCCGGTTGATCTCCTTCACCACGTCGATGGCCAGGATCTTCCCGTCCGGCTTGCGGCTGAACTTGTAGGCCCCGTGCGACGTGCCGATCGCGACCGCGAGCGCGTCGACCTGCGTCTTCGCCACGAAGTCGGCCGCCTGGTCCGGGTCGGTGAGAAGCATCTCCTTGGAGAGGCTTCCCTCGAAGCCGTGCCCGTCCTCCTTGTCGCCCGCCCCGGTCTCCAGCGACCCGAGGCACCCGAGCTCGCCCTCGACCGAGACGCCGACCAGGTGCGCCGTCTCGGACACCCGCCGGGTGACCGACACGTTGTGGGCGTAGTCGGCGGGCGTCTTCGCGTCCTCCTCCAGGGAGCCGTCCATCATCACGCTGGTGAAGCCGTTGGCGATCGCCGACAGGCACGTGCGCGGGTTGTTCCCGTGGTCGAGGTGGACGCACACCGGAATCCCGGGGTGTGCCTCCACCGCCGCCAGCATCAGGTGACGAAGGTAGATGTCCCCGGCATA
>CAZZIL010000168.1:0-4185 GCA_964654265.1 uncultured Gammaproteobacteria bacterium
CGGTGATGGCATCAACTGCCGGCCGCGAAGCGTGTCGGTCACAATGGTGTGGACGGACTCGACCATGGCGGCGCTGACGGGGGCAAGGGCGCGTGGCGCGAGAGCGACCCACCGGGCTGGCGAAGGCGGTTCGTGTCCGTCGCCGACGCGGTGTCGCCCTTCCGGTGACCGACCGCGCGGCACCGCTTGATGTCGGCGGAACATCGGCAGCCGGCAGCCGCGGCGTGCGCCGCTGTTTGCCGCGCTCGCGGCACGGGTGCACAGCCCGGCGGACCGGAAGCGCACCACGGCGGGTGCCAGAAAATGCAAAGGCCGCACCAGGCGGCCTTTGCGGTGGCAGCAAGCTGCGCACCGATAGCGAGGGGATTATACCACGGCACGACCCCGCGTCAAGGGGCATGGCGAGAGATTTCCGCGGGCTGTGGTGCGCAGGCTTGCCCGTGCGCACGCGCGCTTGCCGGACCGTCTCCGGCCGTGTGCCGGCCGCGAAGTCGCCCGTGCCGCATCCCCCCACGGGTGCTGCCTGAACGCGGGACTCCCCCTCGCGCTCAAGGGCGCAACCGGGCACGCACGCCATGAGCGACACCCTGTCCCCGCACACGTTGGCGCCGCCGGGCGGGTCGCTCCTGCGTTGCGGACCAATCGGCGGAAGCACGAGGCACAGGACATCGCCGCCGCGCCCAGGCGCGGGGCAGACTCCGTCGAACGCGACGAGGACGGTTGCACGCTCCTGCTCCTCATCGCGCTGTCCGGCAGCTCCCCGCTGTCCGTGAACCGATTCGAGTCGGCGCCACGCCCGGCGATCAAGGCGTGAACGGGGTGGCGCCGCTCATGCGTGCAGCCCCTGCCCCGGAAACCGGCGCGGTGAAGGCGGGCGCGAAAACCGGGCGCGCCCCTGACATCCGAGGCCGCGACGGAAAAGCTGCGTCGATGCGCGCGATGGCAAGCGAGGCCCCCGACATGATCGGACGTCTCCGATGAGCGGGACCAACGCGAACACCACCGATGGCCAAGGGCGGGTAGCACTGGTGCACGCGACCAAGTGGGACGCGCCCGGACCGCATGGCACCGGCGACGACCGGGGGCGTGCCTGGGCAACCCCCGGGTATGCACCAACCCCCAATCCCTTCCCCGGCGCCAAGGGGGGAGTTACAATGCGTGCGTGGAAACGCAACACCCAAAGCGACGCCCCCAAGCACTCTGGCTGGCTCGATCCGCGTGGCCCAACGGCGCCCCGACGGATCCCGCGGCATGAGCGGCGCGAACCCCAAGCGCCCGGAGGCGCGTCCACGCCGGAGGTCTTTCCAGGACTGGTCCCACGAGCGCTGGATGAACGCGGGGGCCGGCGACATCACCGCCATGCTCCGCGGCAACGCAGATCCCAACGAGAGCGACGCGAACGGCACCACGCCGCTGATGCTCGCCGCCGTGGCCGACAACAAGCATGCCGCGCGGAAGCTCGTCCAGGCCGGCGCATCGCTCAACGCCCAAGACAAGTCCGGGCACACCGCCCTCATGCTGGCGGCCTCCCTCGGCCTGGAGGAGACGACAAAGGTCCTGGTGGAGGCCGGTTGCGACATCGAGACCCGCGATCACATTGGCCAGACCGCACTGATGCACTCGATGACCGACATCGGCATCCCCGCCCTTGAGCTTCTGCTGGCCAGCGGCGCCGAGGTGGACGTGACCGACCGGCTCGGCCGCACCGCGCTGATGCACGGCGCGATGCGCGACGCCATCGATGCCGTGACCCTGGTGCTGGAGACGGAGGCGGAGGTGCGCCTGGTCGACAACGAAGGAAAGTCCGCGTTTGACCACGCACCGCCGAGGGGCGAGCTTCAGGGCATCCTGGCCAAGGCGGCCAAGAAGAGAACGGACCCGTCCCGCAAACCCCATTGACGCCCTGGGGACGGCGATGCGCCCGGCAGGCCGGTCGAACGAAGCGCAAGCACGGCACCCGTCCCCGGACCGTGTGCCACGCCAGCCAGGCCGTTCCAGCAAGGGCAGGGAGTGCTCCCCGGTCTCTTGGCGGTCGCCCCGGATAACAGGATGACGATGGCCCGCGTGCACCGGACGCGACACGCGCCTGCCAAGCCTCGCCAAGATCAAGGACACGCTCGGCGAGGCGGGCACCGAGTTCCTGACCAACCCCACGCGGGGGTGGGAGTCCTCGCCAAGAAGACACCGACCGTCTTGCCGATTGCGGCCGCGCGGGCAGCTTCACCACTCTCGGGGCTGTTGACCCGGCCCGGGCTTGACTTCGGCGGGCAGGGATGGCAGAATCGAACAGAGCCGTGGACGAGGAGCCAATGTACCAGGGGGACAAAGGAAGACACCGCATCGTGTACCGCCGTTCCAAGGGGAAGTGGGTGAACAAGCGCCCCAACTCGCGACGGGTCACCGGGGTTCATCGGACCCAGATGGATGCCATAAGGGAGGCCACGCAGAACCTGGTGGCCGAAGGCGGGGGCGAGCTGACCATTTTCGGGCCGGACCTGAGGATCCGTAGCAAGGACACCATCCGACCCGGCCACAATCTGTTCTCCCCGCGAGACATGGGGCACTGAAGCCGGGTCTTGCGAGGTGGCAAATGCGCCACCCCAAGGCACAAGATGGGTGGCCGGGCAAGGTGACTGTCGCAACGGTCACCGATTCGTGCCGGTTCGGTGTGGGGAGTGACCAAAAGCTGTGTTGGATCCTTCAAGCCGCCCCCTGAAAGCAAGGGCCGTTGCGCTTAATCCCTCAGCGGGCCACATGAATCCACCGACTTCGGCGACCAACGGTGGTAGGATCAGACCGACCCTCCAGTCGAGGACCTACCAGTGGACAAGCCAAGAGACCGCATCGTGTACCGTCGCTCCGAGGGGAAGTGGGTGAACAAGCGCAACCACTCGCCGAACCCCCCCAAGGTTTACGCGACCCAGCGGATCACCATCAGGGCGGCGACACGATGCCTGATGATCGAGGGCGGTGGCGACTTGACCATCGTCGGGGCGGACAGGAGGATCCAAAGCAAGGAAACCATCCCGCCCGCCAACAACTCGTTCCCCTCGCGAGTTCTGGACTGCTGAACCAGTCTTGGGGGTGGCAAGCTGTGCACCCCCAAGACGCGAGACGGGTCGGCGAGCGACTGCCGCGGCGGTCACCGATCCGTGTTGCGCTCAGCGACACCGTGTGACAGGCGTGGAAGGTCGCGTGGCGCCGCCCCCATCTCAGGCGTGGCGGTGTTCGCGTGCAATAGTCCGGCGCGCAGGCCCCGGCCCTGCCCGGAGAGAATTCGACCGGTCTCCCGCACATCCCCGGCACCGGGGTTGCGAGCGGAGGAAGGCGCCACTGGCGAGTCGCCGGGTCTCACTGTCACGGCCAACACCCCCGCCGCTCCATTGACGGCTTCCCGCCGGTTCCCGGGTCTCGTGCGATGCCTCGGCCGCCCGGTCCGTGTGCCTCTCGCCCCGGCCCTTGGGTCTGCCCGCGAACGCGCTGTCGCGCCGCCTGCCGGGCAACCGATCAGGCAGGCGTGGATGCCGCGTTCCGCCGCCCGGCTTGCGCCTGGGTCTCGCCGCCGGCCGCCGGGCAACCGCCCGGCCCGTCAATGCCGCCCACCGGCCGAGGCGCCCCGTCCGCGCGACCGTCCGCACGCTTTCGCACATGCCGCGGGGGGCGGGGCGACCGAAAACAGGTCCGCCACGACTTCCGGCGACGGTTGTTGGGGTAGAATACGCCGCCATGGCCGCACGAACCCTTGGACTGCCCTTCTGGACCGCCTGCGCGCTCGCCTGCGGGACGGCTGGCGTGGGCGGCACGGCCCTCGCCCAGGACCGGGTCGTGTTCGAGACGACGCACGGCGAGATGGTCATCGAGCTGCACCCCGACGAGGCGCCCGTGTCCGTCGAGAACTTCCTGCAGTACGTCCGCGACGGGTTCTACGACGGCTTGGTCTTCCACCGGGTGATCCCGGGGTTTGTCATCCAGGGCGGCGGCTTCGAGTCGGGGATGGTCAAGCGCGAGACCCGCCCGCCGATCGAGAACGAGGCCGACAACGGCCTGCTCAACCTGCGCTACTCGCTGTCGTACGCCCGCACGGGCGACCCGCACTCGGCGACCAGCCAGTTCTTCATCAACCTCGCCGACAACGCGTTCCTCGACAAGGCGAACTCCGGGGACGGGTGGGGATACGCCGTCTTC
>CAZZIL010000169.1:0-2247 GCA_964654265.1 uncultured Gammaproteobacteria bacterium
GGCCACGGCCGTGCGCGGCAGGCCAAGGGCCTTGGCCACGGCCTGCCGGCTTCTTCCCCGCTTCTCCCGAAGATCCCGCAGGCGTTCACCCAGCTTGCCTGTCTCAATTAGGCTCGGGGGCCTTTTGCTTAGGAACCGCGCAACAGCCGCCTGCCGGCGCGCCATCTCCTCCTGGTCCGCGCCATTCCCCCGGGGCGGCATCCTGTCGGTGTGGTCGGCGGGGACCGGCACCGCTTTCCCGGTCGCGTCCGCCGATCCCCGTCGCGCGGCGGCTGCACCTTCCCTTGTTTTCCGCGTGTGGCCCATTGCACTCCGCGCCGCCCCCGACCGGGGACGGCACCTCTGATAGGGATTGTAGCACAGAACGGACAATCCGCCCGCGCCCGGAAAGATTGATCGGGAAACTCGCCGGTCCCGTCCCCGGTCGCCGCGACCGGGCGATGAACGTTTCCCGGCGTTGCGCCAGCACCGGGGATGTCAGTCACGCCCCCGCGAGGCGGCTGGCCCGGGAAGGAGCGCAACCTGATACCTGACCGCCTACTCGCCTTGGCACTGTCAGCTTCCGCGCGCGTGGCGCGCACGTGCCACAAAAACCCCAGTGGCCGCGGAAACACGGGCGACAGCCGCGGGTGGCCGGTGTCATCTCATCCCACACTCGGCATACAGGTCTCGCGCCTCTCGTTCTGCCAACACTCCGGCGGTCACCAATTCCCGGAAGAGACCCCACGTCGTAATGATCGGAAGCCCCAAGCCTCGCTGTTTCACAACCCTGATCGCCCCTCTGTCGTCTGTGGCCAATGACCATTTCTTCTCGACCGCAACCGCGATCGCCGAGCTTTCCCCTTCCCCCAGGAGGCCCTTCTGGACCAATCCCGAAAAAATGGAACTCGTCTCCCTCAAGTCCTCGGTCGGATGCAGGACAAGGTGCCCTTTCCTGAGGGCCACTGAAAGGTGGCGTCTCTGCGCCTCCCACACCACTTCCCTGTCGACTTGGCTGGTCACAAGGAACGTGGACGGGTGCGTGCCAAGCAGGCCGGCCCCTTCAATCTTAAGGAAGTTGATCAGCGTGGACGCATCGATCACGATGCCTGCCGCCGTCATACCGGGGTTTTGTCACGACCGGGACCTCTCCCGAAGACCAAGTCAACAAGGGCGGACCCGTTGACTCCGATGTCCCGGCCGATGTTGCGGAGACGCCCTTGGGAGATCTTTTCTTGGCGAAACGCCTCCATCCCCAAGTAGGCCAGCCGCCTGACGAGGGAGCTCTCAAATTCCCGGGGGTTTCCGTCAGGAACCCCGTCATGGCCTATCTCCCTCAGGTTCCGGGCCACAATGTCCTTCTTGGACACGATGGCCTCCGTCTCGCCGTCGCTGACGTGGCCGAGGTTTCTCAGACGCCAGGCGGCCGCCGTGTAGCTGACAGCGAAGTGGCGGGCGACCATGGCCACGTCCTGGAAGGTGACCGTCTGGGAGGCCCGCCGGAGACGGACCCCGACCCGGATCGGCGAGTCGGTCGTCGCGTCAAACACAACGGGCGAGCGATGGCCGGATTGCCCCTTGTGGTTCTGTGCCAGCCACTCGGCAATGCCCTCCCCGGGCATCAGGAAGGCGGCCGCAAAGGCGTTCGCGCGCACCTCCACGGGCTCGGACGAGTTCTCCCCCCGCGTCACCATCGTGGTCTCGCCGCGGTCGAACAGCGCATGCGCGTACTCATGGGCGGCGGAAAACCGCCTGCGCACCGGGTGGTCCCTGCTGCTGACAAGGACAGCCATCTCGATGGACGGATGGTTCACGAACAGGCCGGAAAGACCCGTGGGGAGGTTGATGTCGGCAGACCATATGCCCTGGGATCCGATGAGCTCCGCGATATCGGGAAGCGGCCCGTGCCCGAGGCCAAGCCGGCGGCGCTCTTCCCGGGCAACGGCCTCGCCTTGCCGGATGGCCGCGCCGACGTTCTCCACCGGTGCCGCATAGTTGGGGACCGTCGGGCCGGGCACCCGCCCAAGGAACTGCCGAAGGTACATGCCGATCTCGAGAAGGTCCAAGACCCGTCGCATGTCGGCCCCGATTTTCCTCGTGGGCTTCAACTCGGGACAGGCCCGGCTCACCGCCAGGAACACCTCCTCCTTCCGCAACTCCCGCTCAGGGTAGAAAAAGGACGAGAACGGGCAACCGTAGAACTCGGCGAGCTTCCTGATCTCGGGATCCGACACCGACCGGGCGCCGTTTTCCATGTCGGCCACAACC
>CAZZIL010000170.1:0-1535 GCA_964654265.1 uncultured Gammaproteobacteria bacterium
CCACCAGGCTCTCCAGCGCGTCCGCGTCAATGGGCATCCCGGAGTCCTTTGCCGGTCTCGCCAAGGCTTCCCGGGCCGCCTCGTCGGTCTCCAGGCGGCCGATCTGAAACCTTGCGCAACGTTCCCAGAAGTGGGCGCGCGTCTTCCCGAGATGGACCGGGAGACCCGGCGTGCCGGCGAGGACCGTCAGCAACGGCAACCCCCCGCTGACGCAGTCCTGGGTGGTCTCCAGCAGGTCCCTCCCGAAACCGACCGGCATCTCGTGCGCCTCGTCGACCATCAGCAACAGCGGCTTGCGGAGGAGCCTGCGCAACGCGTTCCCGGCGGAGATGTTCGGGGAGTGTCCGGCCGCCCCCGGCGCACCGGCGTCACAACGGCCAATCCCCGCCCCCCTGATCCTCGCCCAGATGCCAGCCGTCTCGGCCGCCAGCATGCCTGCCAGTGTGACCGAATCGCCAACCATCTCACTCGGCTTGAGCGCAATGGCACGCACGCCCGCGGTTGTCGCCTTCTCGCGAAGCTCGCCGAGCAGGGCCGTCTTTCCGTTGCCGCGCGGGCCGACGAGGATGACTGTGTCCCCGCCGTCCCCGTCCCGGATGTCCTCCAGCCTGCCAGCCAAGTGCGCGGCGGCCTTCTCGTGTCCGACCCGGTGCGGGGGAAGCGCCCCTGCATCGGGCCGGAAGGGATTGTCGGCGAGGTCCATGCCCGAATGATACACCAACCAGTCGGCGCGGTCCGGTGCGTTTGGCGGGAGCCGGGAGACGCTGGCGGGTTGGCGCCACCCCGAGGGACCTCTGTTCCTCTCGTCGCGCCCGGCCGGTCTTGTCATCGCTCGCGCGCGGGGCAGTCGCAGTCGCTGGCCCGCGCGAGAAGGTCGGCGCATGCCGCATCGGCAGCCCTCCGCGACGCGACTTTCCGGGGCTGTTCGGTCTGTGCGCTGACATCATCATCGAGGTCGCCTCGGCCGCCGCATGCCGGGCGCATACCCCCCAAGCCCCCGGGGGCGACCGGCAACGGGTCGGCGCGGACCGCCGAAACCCCTCCACACCGACGGGGCGGCCCCGCCATCGCGCGGGCTATCCGCCCCGGCCCGTGCGAAAGGACCAAGGACGGCGTCGGCTCCTCCGCCAGCACACCGTTGCGCCGCCTGTCACTTGGCGGGCGTACCCTCCCACTTGACCAGGAACGTGCAGAGTGACGGGATCCCCGGCTCCCAGTCCAGCTTTGGGGTCTTCCAGACCAGTCCGAGGCGGACCAGGTGTTGCAAGGACTCGCCCGGGTCCCGGCCGTTGGGGGCCGCGGCGCCCTCCACCGCGACCATCAGCTCCGACGTGGTAAGCCGGGGGTCCCGCCCCCGGTCGAAGACCACTTTCGACACGGCCTCCGCCTCGGCCAGGACATTCCGCTTCCCGATCTCAACCCGGCGCTCATCGTAGAACGTCTGCACACTCCTCTTCATGGCGGCGATCCCCTTGCGCGCATCCTCCGCGGTGATCCGCCGGGTCCCGCCCCGGGCGTGGGCCGCGTTCCAAGAC
>CAZZIL010000171.1:0-2864 GCA_964654265.1 uncultured Gammaproteobacteria bacterium
GTCTAGGGCGGTTGGGTAGCATCGTCAGGGGGCGATCTCCCGTCATCCGGGTTTGCCGTCCTTGGCGCGGCGTGATGGGCGTGCAAGGCGTCGTCTGCGCGGCGAGGCGCGGGACGCATCGTCGGCCCGCCTCTCGGCGCACGGCGACAACGACAACGTGACCACCCCCGGGAGTGAGGCTGGCCAACCGCGTCGCGGGGGCTGGCACAGGGGTTCCGCGCATCGGGATCCGGCTCGTCGAATGGTGCGCGACCCTCTTGCGGAAGTCATGATCCGGAGAGGTCCCGCTCGCGGCAGGCGACCTGGCAGATCTTGCGGTCGGCTGCCGCTCCCATGACAGTCCCTCAAGAGGCGCGGCGGTGGCCGTCCTGAGGGTGGTCGTCGGCCAGGCCCGGGATGGCCCGGCTCACCGGGGAGGGACTGGTGGCCACGGTGGAGAGCGTCGCGATTCCCAATGGCCGGCACCCGGACGAGTCTCCAGAGAGGCGACGCACTTGGGGTTGGCGTTCCCCGGACTGGGCTGTGATCCCGGGACCCGGCGCCTTGCGCGTTTCTCTCGAGTGGGAGGGCAGGCCCCTCTGCTCGGGATGGCCGGATCGCGGAGGCGCGCCGACCGTTGCCGGGAGGGACTGCGGCGGGCGCGGTCAGCCCGGGCATTCCCGCGGGGGGCGGTCGCGCCAGGCACCCGGCACGAGGGCGCCCACGCGGCGGCGTGCGGGTGGGCGTCCTGCTGCCGGGCCGCGCAAGGCAGGGTTGGCCTTCGGGAATGACACGCGCCTGCCGGGTTGGGGCGGCCGTGCGTGCGCCGGTCACGCCGTCGGCAGGGTGCTTGCGCCCGGCCGGCGCGCCCGTAATATAATCCCCCCGAAATTTCCAGCCTGGGTGGGTGTCTCATGATCAAGGACCTCTTGCAGTTCATCGTCGAGAACAAGGGATCGGACTTGCACATCTCGACCGGCCTGCCGCCGATGGTGCGCATCGACGGCGACATCGAGCAGATCGAGGCGCCGGTGGTGACGCCGGAGATCGCCGACCAGATGGTCCGCGACATCACGGAGGACTTCCAGCGCGAGGACTTCGAGCGCACCGGCGACTTCGACTTCTCCTACCAGCTCGGCGAGATCGCGCGCTTCCGCGTGAACCTGTTCAAGCAGAGCCGCGGGACCGGGATGGTGTTCAGGGTGATCCCGACGAAGATCATGAGCCTGGAGGACCTGCAGTGCCCGCCGATCTTCCGGCAGATCTGCCGGCAGCCCCGGGGCGTGGTCCTGGTGACCGGGCCGACCGGGTCGGGCAAGTCGACCACGCTGGCAGGGATGATCCACGCGATCAACCACTCGGAGAAGGCCCACGTGCTGACGATCGAGGACCCGATCGAGTTCGTGCACGAGCCGGCGATGTCGCTGATCAACCAGCGCGAGGTCGGGGCCCACACCGAGGGCTTCTCGTCCGCATTGCGCTCGGCGTTGCGCGAGGACCCCGACATCATCCTGGTCGGCGAGATGCGCGACCTGGAGACGATCCGGCTGGCGCTGACGGCGGCGGAGACGGGGCACCTGGTGTTCGGCACGCTGCACACCTCCTCCGCCGCGAAGACGATGGACCGGGTCATCGACGTGTTCCCGGCGGCGGAGAAGGACATGGTGCGCGCGATGCTCTCCGAGAGCCTGAGGGCGGTGATCTCGCAGAGCCTCCTGAAGCGCAAGTCGGGCGGGCGGTGCGCCGCGCACGAAATCATGATCGCCACCCCGGCGATCAAGAACCTGATCCGCGAGAACAAGGTGGCGCAGATGTACTCGGTGATCCAGACCGGGATGCACCTCGGGATGCAGACGCTGGACCAGTGCCTGCTGCGCATGGTGCAGGAGGAGGTCGTGACGCTGGAGGAGGCGCTCCCGCGCGCGGCCAACCGGGAGGAGTTCAAGAAGAGCGCCACCGGCGGCGGAAAACCGGCGGCGCAGGCCCAGCCGCAGAAGCGGGCGGGCTGACGGCGACGGGCGGGGACGGAGGCGCCGGCGCGGCCGGCGTCCCCCCTAGAGCTCGATCCAGCCGGTGCCGTCGTCCTGACTGGCGACGGTGATCTCGACCAGCAGGGGGTCGACGCTTTTCCCGACCGATCTCAGGGCCAGCTCGGGCCGGTTGTTCTCCTCGCTCAGGTGGGCGGCGATCACCGCGTGCAACCCCCTTGCCGAGAGCGACTTGAGCAGCAACGCCGAGTCGCCGTTCTCCAAGTGCCCGTGGCTCCCGGCGATGCGCTCCTTCACCGCTGGCGGGTAGGTGCGGTTCTTCCTCAGGCGTTTCGCATCGTAGTTGCACTCGACCATCAGGACGTTGCAGTCTTGGAGGACCTCGTGCGCCAGCGGGGTGACGACCCCGAGGTCCGTCAGGAACCCGGCGGTTGAGCTTCCCTTTCGCACCGTGAGCTGGATCGGGTCGGCCGCATCGTGCGGCACCGGGAACGGCGTGATCTCCAAGCCGTCCACCTTGAACGGTTTGCGCCGGTCGATCGGCACGACCTCCGCCGGCGCAAGGCCGAGCGCCATCGCGGTTCCCGGCGTCATGTGCAGGGCCGCGTCCGGGAGTCGCTTGCGCAACCGGGGCAGCCCGCGCACGTGGTCGATGTGCTCGTGGGTGACCAGGACCGCGCCGATGTCGGCGGGGTCGATGCCACGCGAGCGCATGCGCCGCTCCAGGCTCGCGTAGGAGAATCCGCAGTCGACCAAGAGCAGGGCGTCGCCGCTGTCGATGACCGTGGCGTTTCCCCTGGAGCCACTCCCGAGGGAGCAAAGCCGCATGCCGCCCCTAGATGTGCTCGGAGAGCAGCGCGACAATGTCGGGCGCGACCTTCTCCGGAAGGGCCGAGC
>CAZZIL010000172.1:0-10784 GCA_964654265.1 uncultured Gammaproteobacteria bacterium
AGGTTCGCCCGTCCGGGGTGTCTTGGTGGCCGGTGCCCGGTCGCGCCCGGTCCGGTGAGGACGGTCGCATCGATGCCCGGCGCCGATCCTCGCCGCCTCCCGCGGCCTTCCAGCGCCAGAAGGTGCGCACGCTGATCCCCACCTGCGCGCACGCCTGCGCCAGCATGGCGCCGCCCCGCCGCGCCTCGGCGATGTCGCGCAACGTGCGCGCGCGATTCGTCGCCGATGTCATCCGGCCCCGCTTGCCGGGCGTGACCGCCACCCCCGGCACGACAGGTCGGTCGCCCTCGGTGTCCGTGCCGACCCTCAGCTCCCGCAAGGGTCCGGCAAGCGCCTCGGGCCATTCGGAATCGACCGGGCAATCCTCGGTCCCATACCATCCGGTCTGCTTTCCCTCCGAGTACCGGCAGACAAGGAAGTAGAACTTCCCGTCGCCCTCGAACGTGACCACCACAGACAAGTCGCTGTTGTCCCAGTAAAACTCGATCACGCCCTCCATGCCCGGGGCCGACCGTGGCAACGGGACATCGGCCGGCCGCCTCGACAGGAACCTTCGGGCGTCCCCAATCACATCCGGGGAAACCGGCTTGGCGGAGTAGCCGTCCCATCCGTGCCGAAGGGTCGGATAGTGCGACAACTCCGTCTCCAGCAGTTCCCGCATCTCGGCCTCGGTCCGCCGGGGAAGCTTCCCCAGGCGTTCCCGCGCAAGCTCCTCGGGCGGCTTGGTCCGCGTCTCGAGCTCTTTCTTCAGCTGCTCGACCTCGAGACGCAACCTGGCCCGGAAACGGCGGAGCTCCTCGGCGTCACACTCCTGCCGGGGCTCCGCCTTCCCCGAACCGGAGGGTCGCGGTGATCCTCCCGCGCGCGCGGGACCGGAAGTGTCGCCCATGAGTCTCTTGTCAACCAGCCTGTGGACCGTAGCATAGCAGGTTGTCGGTCTGGCGAGTCCGGGCAAGGAGAGGCCGCAGGTTCGAGGAGCCAAGACGCCGGAGAAGCCACCCGGCCCGGGTGTCAAGGGGCACTCGGTCTCGTTCCCGAGGACGGGCAATCGGGGGAGAGGACGCGATCCGGCATCGCCACCGGACTCGGGCCCGGGTCCCGCCCGGCTCGCCACGGCCGCGACAAGAGCGAACCCCCGATGGACAAAACACCTCTCGCGGCTGCCAGCGGCCGGTGCGAGACACCCCTGCCCGCGACCGGCGACACCCAGGGAGAGGTCGCGTGCCATCGCCGGACCACACGCCCGACGGCAGGTCCCCGACCAAGGCGACGCGCCACCGCCCGAAAGGGAGACCCGCGGTGGCCGTGTCTCTTGGCGCAGGGCACGCTGGCAAGTAGAATGCCCGCATGGACGGGCGGCCGCCGGGGGGTGCTTCCCGGCTCTTCACACTGGGTCCGGGTTCTGACCATCAACCCGATTCGCGACACGGTAGCGCCGTCCCGCCCATGGGAAGGCTACCGGGGCTGGAAGTGCCCGGCAGGTTCCAGGACCACGCGATCTGGTGCGGGAAGGTCGAGGACCTCCTGGCCGGGTTGCCGCGCAAGGGGCTGTTCGACCTCATCGTCACCTCGCCCCCCTACAACATCGGCAAGGACTACGAGACAAGGGTCGGCCTGGAGACCTACCTCTCCTGGCAGCGCAAGGTCATTGGCGAGCTGGTCCCGCGACTGAAGGACACCGGCAGCCTGTGCTGGCAGGTCGGGAACTTCGTGAGCGACGACTCGATCGTCCCCCTCGACATCGAGCTCGACCCGATCTTCCGGAAGGAGTTCGGGCTGCGCATGCGGAACCGAATCGTGTGGTGCTTCGGGCACGGCCTGCACACCAAGCGCAGGTTCTCGGGACGCCACGAGATGGTGCTGTGGTACACAAGGTCGGACAGCTACGTGTTCAACCTCGACGCCGTGCGCGTCCCGTCGAAGTACCCGGGCAAGCGGCACTACAAGGGGCCGAACGCGGGCAAGCTCTCGGGAAACCCGAAGGGCAAGAATCCCGAGGACGTCTGGGAGATCCCGAACGTCAAGGGCAACCACCCGGAAAAGGCCGGGCACCCGTGCCAGTTCCCCGTCGGGCTGGTCGAGCGGCTGGTGCTCGCGCTGACCGACCCGGGCGGCCTCGTGTTCGACCCGTTCGCCGGCGTGGCCTCCGCCGGGGTGGCCGCCGCCATGCACAACCGCCGGTTCATCGGGTGCGAGACATCGGCGGACTACGTGCGCACAGGCCTGTCCCGGCTGCGGGAGGCCGTCGAGGGGAACGCCAGTTACCGGCCCCACGACAAGCCCATCCACGACCACACGCGCTCCGCCCTGGCGAGGCGCCCCGAAGAGTGGGGCCGTCCGGCGGTGCAGTGAGACACCGGACGCCCTCCCGCGCCGGGGGAAAGGGGACGCCCCCAAAAGGCCGCCGCCTGGCGCGTTGGCGCGGACTGTCTCACGGTGCCCGCGCGCGCGGGCGCCTCGCCCGCGTCGCGCGCAAGAGGTCTCCCGCGTCCCTCGGTTCGGGCGCCTTGGCGGGCGTGGCGCTGCCGCGACGGGAGGGCATCCCGTGATGGACATGGCGCTTCCCGGGCGGGCGCCGGAGACCGGCGAGCTGGTCCAGGTCCGCTCAAGGCGGTGGCTCGTGGAGGACGTGGAGCTCCCCGGGGAGGGCGGCGGGTCCGCGCAGGTCGCCCTCGCCTGCGCGGACGACGACGCCCAAGGACAGTCGCTCACCGTCCACTGGGACCTTGAGCCCGACCGGAGGATCCTCGACGAGGAGGGCTGGTCGACGCTCGCCGCCAAGGGGTTTGACGCGCCCCGCCAGTTCGCGGCGTTCTTCCACACCCTGCGGTGGGGCTGCACCACCGCGACCAACCCGGACCTGTTCCAGGCGCCGTTCCGCGCCGGCATCAAGATCGACGCCTACCAGATGGAGCCGTTGCGCAAGGCGCTGCGCCTCCCCCGCGTCAACCTGTTCATCGCCGACGACACCGGGCTCGGCAAGACCATCGAGGCGGGACTGATCGCCCGCGAGCTGATCCTGCGCCGCAAGGCGAAGGCCATCGTGGTCGCCGCGCCGCCCTCGGTGCTTGAGCAATGGAAGGGCGAGCTGGAGGAGCGCTTCGGGCTGGTGTTCGAGGTTCTCGACCGGGGCTACGTGTCGCGGATGCGCCGCGAGCGCGGCTTCGGCGTCAACCCGTGGCGCACCCACAGCCGGTTCCTCGTCTCCCACAACCTGCTGATCGACCCGGCCTACTCGGACCCCATGCGCGAATGGCTCGGCGGGCTGCTGCCCGGCAGCCTGCTGATACTGGACGAGGCCCACCACGCCGCGCCCGCGTCGGGCGGGCGCTACGGGATCGACTCGAAGTTCACGCGGGCCGTCCGCGACCTCTCGGCCCGGTTCGAGCACCGGCTGTTCCTGTCCGCGACCCCCCACAACGGGCACTCCAACAGCTTCTCGGCACTGCTGGAGATCCTCGACCCCTTCCGGTTCACGAGGGGCGTCAAGGTCCGGGGAAGGGGCGACCTCGAAGACGTGATGGTGCGCCGCCTCAAGGAGGACATCCGCGGCATCCAGGGGGGATTTCCCCGGCGCAACGTCCGCCCGGTCGTCATCGACGGCCTGCCCGAGGACACGCCGGAGATCGCGCTGTCCAACCTTCTTGACGAGTACCGCGCCGTCCGGGAAGAGCGCCACGGCGGCGCGTCGAAGCGGAAGCGGGCCGCGGCCGGGCTGCTTGTCGTCGGACTGCAGCAGAGGCTGCTCTCGTCGGTCGAGGCGTTCGCGCGCACCTTGGGGACGCACCGCAAGACGGTGCGCCGGCAACGCCAAGAGGCGCTGGGCGAGGCCGTTGCGGGGCGGGACACCACGGACGGACGGCAGGACGACTACCTGGTCCCGGCGGGGCCCGACGACGAGCGCGGCGAGCTGACCGACGAGGAGCTTGATGCCGAGGAGAGCCGGCAGGTCGCCGCCCTCACCGAGGCGTCAATGCCAACGGAGGATGCCGACGAGGCGCTGTGGCGGCGCGAGCAAGACATCCTCGACCGCATGCAGTCGATCGCCGAGGAGCACCGCACCCGCCCGGACGCGAAGACCCGCCGGCTGATCGACTGGATCCGCGAGAACCAGTGCCCGGACCTCCCGGCGTTCGGGGCATCGCCCAAGGGCGAACCACCCCGGTGGAACAACCGCCGCGTCCTCGTCTTCACCGAGAACCGCCAAGGCACGAAACGCCACCTGCGCGACACGCTCTGGCAGGCCATCGAGAGGACCGACGAGGCCGACGGCCGCATCGAGATCATCGACGGGCTGACGACCGGGGAGCGGCGCAAGCAGATCCAGCGCCGCTTCAACTCGGACCCGTCCGAGGATCCGCTGCGCATCCTGATCGCCACCGACGCCGCGCGCGAGGGACTCAACTTCCAGGCGCACTGCTCGGACCTGTTCCACTACGACCTGCCCTGGAACCCGGGGCGCATCGAGCAGCGCAACGGCCGCATCGACCGAAAGCTCCAGCCGAGACCCGAGGTCAACTGCCACTACTTCGTGCTCCCGCAACGCAAGGAGGACCGGGTGCTCCAGGTGCTGGTCGGCAAGACCGAGACCATCAGGCGGGAACTCGGCAGCCTGTCGAAGGTGGTCGACGACGACGTTGAACGCCGGCTCCGGAAGGGCATCCGGCACCGGGACATCGACCGGCTCACCCGCGAGATCGAAGGGATCGGCCAGGACCGTCAAGCAAGACAGGCGGCCGAGGAGGAACTCGAGGACGCGCGCGACCGCCAAGAAGGCCTCGAACGACAGATCGACCAGTGCCGCAAGCTTCTCGAGAAGTCCCGGGAATGGACCGGGTTCGATCCGACCCCGTTCCAGGACGCGCTCTCGTGCTCGCTGGAGCTGCTCGACCTGCCGCCGCTCACCAAGGCCGAAGGCGCCGAGGAACAGTGGAAGTTCCCGGAGATCGAGCAGCGCGGGAACGTCGACCCGAGCTGGATCTCGACGCTGGACTCGCTGCGCGCGCCCCGCAAGCCCGACCAGAAGATCGCCGACTGGCGCAAGAACGCGCCGATCCGCCCGGTCGTCTTCAAGGACACCGAGAGGCTCAGCGAGGACACCGTGCACCTCCACCTGGACCAGCGGATCGCGCAACGGCTGCTGGCGCGCTTTCGGGCGCAAGGCTTCGTGTACCACGACCTGTCGCGCGCGTGCCTTGCCCAGGCGCGGGACTCGACGCCGCGCGTGGTGCTGCTTGGGCGCCTCTCCCTGTACGGGAAGGGGGCGGAGCGCCTGCACGAGGAGATCGTCCCGGTCGCGGCCCGGTGGACGGACCCCGCCCGGCGCCAAGGTCCGCTCAAGGCCTACGAGCGCACGGCGGAGACCCGCACGCTGGACCTGCTCAACGAGAGCCTCAGGGATTCCGCCGTCCAGCCGGACAAGACCGTCCGGGATCGGCTCATGGCGGCGGTCCCCGAAGACATCCGCGACCTGCAGCCGCAACTCGAGCCGCGCGCGCTGGAGTTCGCGGAGACCGCCAGGCAAAAGCTCGCCGACAGGGGCGACCGGGAAGCGCGCCAGCTCAAGGAGACGCTTGAGCGCCAGCACGGGCGCGTCAAGGAGCACCTGGCGGCGCACACCGCGCAATCCCGGCAGCTCGCCCTCGACCTCAACCCCGAGGAGAGACGGCAGCTGGAGGCCGACGTCCGGCACTGGCAACGCCGACTGGAGCAGTTCGCGCGCGACATCGAGACCGAACCGCAACGCATCCGGGAGTTCTACCAGGTCCGCGCGCAACGGGTCGAGCCGGTGGGGCTGGTCTACCTCTGGCCGGACACGAACTGAACGCGATGGCCCGCGGCAAGGTCGACCCGCACACCGCCTTCCACCTCGAGTGGTTGGGGTTTGTCCAGCCCGTTGGGCTGGTGGTGTCGGCCCCGGCGCTGGTGAGTGCCGGCGTGATCCTGGACCGCCGGGACGCCGAGGGGCAGGATCTGCTTCGCGACTGCGTTGCTACCCCCCCCCCTCCTTAGGATCGCAACCTTGCCTTCCTAACTTTCGCGCGTTCGCCGAGTCCGTGCTCGGCTGGAGCTTCTCCCCGAAGGGGTACGCCGGCACGGAAGAGGTCCCCATCCCGCCAGAGCTCGAGGTGAGCCTGCCGGACTCCTCTCACCGGATCCGACCGACTTTCGCCGTCCGCGCCACACCGAAGAGGGCCGGACCCCAACCGGGGAGCGACGAAACACCCCACAGCGAGGGGAAGGTCGACCACTCATCGGACTGGCAACTGGTCGTCCTCGTGCGCGAGTCCGGCGAGGCACTCGAGGAAGCCCCCGGCCGCGCGGCGCACGAGAGCATCTCTCCCCACAGGCTCATGGAGCGTCTCTTGCGGCAGACGGGCGTGCCGGCGGGATTGCTGTTCAACGGGACTTCCCTGCGTCTGATGTCCGCACCCAAGGGGGAGAGCTCCGGCTGGCTCGACTTCCGGGTCGCGGACATGCTCCAGACCTCGGGACGGCCGATCATTGCCGCACTTCGAGGTTTACTGGGGCAGGCGCGACTCCTATCCGTCGGGAGGGACCGGAATCTCGCGGCCCTCCTCCACGAGAGTCGCAAGTACCAGAACAACGTCAGCGAGCGGCTGGCGGAGCAGGTGCTTCACGCGCTCTACGAGCTGCTGAGGGGGTTCCAGGCCGCGCACAACGCGTCGAAGGAGGAGCTTCTCGGGCGAATGCTCAAGGAGGACCCCAATGAGATCTACAGCGGGCTGCTCACGCTGGTGATGCGCCTCATCTTCCTGCTGTACGCCGAGGAGCACGACATGCTCCCGCAAGACAGCGTCTTCCTGGACTCCTACTCGCTCGCCGGCCTTCAACGAAGGCTTCAGGAGGACGCGGCCCGGCACCCCGACACGATGGACCAACGCTACGGCGCGTACGCGCAGATCGTGGCGCTGTCCCGGATTGTCCACGACGGAGCCAGGCTGGGCGAGACCCTACTGCCACCGCGACGCGGCAACCTGTTCGACCCCGACCGCTATCCCTTCCTTGAGGGGCGGGACGCACGCACCGGAGAAGACCGGGATCCCAACAGGCGACTGGTCGTGCCCTTGGTGCCAGACGGGACAATCCACCGAGTGCTGGAGAAGCTCATCGTCCTTGATGGCGAGCGCATCTCCTACCGCGCCTTGGATGTCGAGCACATCGGCTCCGTATACGAGACCATGATGGGATTTCGCCTGGAGGTGGCGACCGGGCGATCAATCTCGATCAAGGCGGCAAAGAAGCACGGCGCCCCGACGACCGTCGATGTCGAGCAGCTGCAGGGCATTGCCCCGGTGAAACGTGCCAAGTGGCTCCAAGAACGAACCGACCGCAAACTCACCGACAAGGTCCGGCAAGCCGTGCAGGGTGCCGTCTCCTTTGACGACATGCACGCCGCGCTGCTCCCGGTCATTGACAAGGAGGCGACGCCCGATTTTGTCCCCGGCGGGGCAATGGTGTTCCAGCCCAACGAGGAACGACGGCGCACAGGTTCCCACTACACGCCCCGCGAGCTCTCGGAGCCGATCGTGACCCACACGCTGGAGCCCATCCTCGACCGCTTGCGCAAGGTGCAGGACGGCCCTCCAACCCCGGAGCAAATCCTCGATCTCAAGGTGTGCGACCCGGCCATGGGATCCGGCGCGTTTCTGGTGGCCGCCTGCCGGTTGCTCGCAAACGAGCTGGTGAAGGCTTGGCATGCCCACGATGCAGTGCCCAGTGTTCCTCCCGATGAGAACGAAGTCATCCTTGCGCGCCGTCTTGTCGCCCAGAAGTGCCTCTACGGGGTGGACCGCAACCCCAATGCAACAGACCTAGCGAAGATGTCGCTATGGCTAGCCACGTTGGCCAAGGACCACCCCCTGACGTTCCTAGACCATGCGCTTCGGCACGGAGACTCGCTCGTGGGTCTCACCTCTCAACAGATCCGGGCATTCCACTGGAAGAAAAGCAACCCCCAGTTCCAGGCTGGTTTCGCGACCGAACAGGCAGTCAGACTCCAAGAGAAATTCAAGGGCCGACGCCGATGCACTCGTGAGATGGGGGATGCTACGCCCGAGGAAGACTTGGAACGACGCCGTCTCTGGGATGAGGCGGAGTCCGTGCTGGATCACCTGCGGGTCTACGGAGATCTGGCATCCGCCGCGTTCTTCAAAAAACAGACGTTGTCAGAACGCGAAGAGATCTTGCGGGAATTCGCAGAGGATGTCAGACACGGCAACGAGGACCGGCACCGCACGTGGCTAATACAATGGAGACGCGCAGAACTACCACTAGCCCCGTTCCATTGGGAAATGGAATTCCCAGAGGTCTTCGATCAAGAGAATCCGGGCTTTGACGCGATCGTTGGCAACCCTCCGTTCGCCGGAAAAAACACCATGGCGGCTTCGAACGTTCCACATTACTTGTCTTGGCTCAAGGAGTTACACGAGCAAAGTCACGGCAACGCGGACCTTGTCGCACATTTTTTCCGTCGCGCCTATGGAATCCTGCGAGATGGCGGCACTTTCGGACTGATTGCGACAAACACCATCTGCCAAGGTGACACACGCGCGACCGGACTGCGCTGGATATGTGAGAATGGAGGGATCGTCTTTCGAGCGAATCGGCGCCGCATCTGGCCGGGACTCGCCACGGTTATCGTGAGCGTGGTACATGTGATGAAGCCGCATAAGAGCTTTCCTTTCACCGGAAAAATTCTGCTAGATGATCGCTCCGTGGACATAATCAGCGCGTTCCTGTTTCCTAAATCCGGGAACAACGATCCGGCGCGCCTATCGGCAAACGCAGGACAAAGCTTCATTGGCAGCTACGTGCTAAACATGGGGTTCACATTCTCCGACTCAGACCGCGGCGGCGAGACAACCTCCATTGCTGACATGCGCCAACTCATTGCACAGAACCCAGACAACAAAAAAATCATTTTCCCGTTCATGGGAGGCAAAGACCTGAACTCGTCCCCAACCCACACACACGATCGGTACATAATCAATTTCTCTGATTATCCGCTGGATCGCAAGAGGATGGAAAGTTCGTGGCGTGGCGCAAGCGCGAAGCAACGCCAACAATGGTTTCGGGAAGGAACTGTGCCACTAGACTACCCTAATGCAGTAGCAAGAGACTGGCCCGAGTTGATTGATATCGTCGAAAGAAAGGTCAAGCCCTTACGGGAACGACTGAGCGACTCGGTTGTCGACCGTGGACGCAAGAAAAAATGGTGGCAGTATGGTGCGGCCGCATCTGGCCTGTACCGCGCGATTCATGGCATGTCGCGTGTTTTGGTGATTTGCTACACAAGCAAAAACTTTGCGTTTGCCTTTTTGCCTGTGAATGTGGTGTATGATCAAACCCTAATTGTTTTTCCAGTAGACTCTCACGCGATGTTTTGTGTCCTCCAGTCACTATCGCATGAAACTTGGGTGCGCAACTTTGGGTCGACGCTAGGCGACGGAATTCGGTACTCTCCTTCCGATTGTTTTGAGACCTTTCCACTTCCGTGCGAGTGGCAAGAAAGCTCAGATCTTAAGGCGGCCGGGAAAGCTTGTCACGATTACCGGGCTGACCTGATGATCAGGAACAACGAGGGGCTGACAAAGACCTACAACCGATTCCACAATCCTCACGACAGATCTGAGGAAATCGAGAAGCTTCGCCAGCTGCACATGGACATGGACCGTGCCGTGGCCGACTCGTACGGGTGGACGGACATCCCGACCGATCGGAAGTTCCTGCTCGATCACGACATTGACGAGGAGGAGTGGGGGGACAAGAAAAAACCGTACCGCTACCGCTGGCCTGACGAGGTTCAGGTGGAGGTGCTTGCCCGACTTCTGGAGCTGAACGCCACCCGGGCGAAAGAAGAGCAACGTGCCGGACCAACGCGACCCACCCCAGAGGATGCCGGACAGTCCCGCGCGTGTGGGACCGACCCCTCACTCGATCTGCTATGACCGGCATCGCCACGGGTGGGTGCGGGCGGTCCGCCGAACCAGTTGGGTTACCACGCTCTTTCGGGCTGGTTGTCGGGATCGCACGCCTGAAAACGTCCGGAATCCGGAGTTTTCGTGTATCATTGGCACCATGGCACAGCAGAAGCACAATCCTTTCAAGCCCGGATGGGGAGAGATTCCTCCCCACCGGGCCGGCCACGAGGCCGAGTTCCGTCTCCTGTGCAGCAAGCTGGAGTGCATTCAGCGGGGCGAGACGGGTGGGGGTGTCGCCCTGTACGGTCCTCGTGGTAACGGCAAGACAGTCCTGCTGGGCGAGCTTTGCCGGAAGGCGGAGACAGAGAATCTGCGCATCATCGAGGTGCACACGGGTGAGATGGTCGGTGATCCGGGAAGGCTTGGAGCCTTGCTGAAGGTCCAGGAGCCCCCTCCCAAGCCTCCCTCCAAATCACTGCTCGCGAGGGTGCTGTCTCTGCTGAGGATACGGAACGGCACCCGCACGCCGCCGCGAGTCAAGAAGGCGGGAATTGGGGTCGCTGAGGTGATGCAGGCGGAGGTGGAGTTCGAAGACCCCGAGAAACCCACACCCACGGAGGCGTTGCTCGCCGCATCAAGCCGACCTCTGCTCATGCTCGTCGACGAGGCGCACGAAATGCCGCCTCTGTTCGGAAAGATCTTGTTGCAGGCGGCGCAGGCATGCTTGAACAAGGGACGTCCCCTGCTCTTGGTGCTGGCGGGAACTCCGGACCTGGGCGCGAATCTCAGGAAAGCGGGGGCCAGCTTCTGGGAGCGATGCGAGTATCTGCGGCTCGGCAG
>CAZZIL010000173.1:0-1845 GCA_964654265.1 uncultured Gammaproteobacteria bacterium
GCGGCCGGTTCCGCGCCTTGCCCCCGCACCGACAGTCTGCTATGCTATGCTCCACAGGCTGATCAACGAAAGACCCATGGGTGACATCTCCTACTCCGCGCGCGCGGAAACCTCACAACAGTCCTCCGGCTCAGGGAAGGCGGAGTCTTGGCAGGAGGACGACGACGAGGAACTCCGCCGCGTCCAGGCCAAGATCGATCGCGCGCTCCACGAGCTCAAGACGCGAACGAAGTCGTTCGAGGAGCTTGCGCGAGAGCGTTGGGCGAATGCCCCCCGGCGGACCGAGACCGAGAGGAAAGAGATACTGGAGACCAAGCTGTCGCACTACGCGACCCTCCCGGATGACTGGGACGGTTACTCCTCCAAGGCGGTCTCCCCGGACACGCTGATGGATGTTCGGAAGTTCCTGTCGATGCGGCCGGATGACATCCGGTTGCCGTACCCGTCCCTGGGCACGGATGGCACGGTGGGACTCCGCTGGAACAGCGCGGACCTGTCTGCGTCGATCACGTTCCAGGGTGACGGGAAGTTCGATTTCCTTGCCTTGCACTACTCGGGAGGAAAGAAGACTGGTCGGGACTGTGCAGAGGACTGCCCGATCGATGCCGGATGGCCCGAGGCGCTCGTCGGGCACCTGCGGGAGCTGTGAGAGGTGGCGCGAACGCCGAAGACATCCGACCTGACGTGCAGGGATGTCGAGCGGGTCTATGGGGACAGCGGGTGCAAGTGCGTCCACTACCGAAGACTTGACCCCAACGGCGACTGTGAGCGCCACTCCGTGAGCGAGCACTCTCCCGGTGAGGTCGAGCACACTGAAATCCTCTACCGCCTCATCCTGCCCGAACACTTGGATGGTGACCTGTCAACGATTGATCCGGACGCGTTTCGTGCGGTGGAGACCCTTGGGCTTTCCGTGATCCGGGCAAGGCATGTCTCCCTTGCCGACATTAGGGAGCGGGTGTGGGCGTATGCCGAGCGGAAGGACGTTTCCTTTTCTGACGTGTCGCTGGCGATGGCACAATGCGGGGATGTCAGGGAGATCGAGTTGTCCGGCGCACAGGGCTACAACGTCTACGACACCGCAACGGTACGCGACCCGGCGCACGCGGACGTCTGTCGCGCACTCGCCCTTCCCCCAGGCACCCCGGACCAGAGATCGCGCTTCAGGGAGTTGCGCGAGAAGCTTGCCGAAACCTTCACCGTGGTGCGAGGGTTCTTTGGCTGAGGCCCGGGTGCCCGGGAGATTGCCGGGGGTTCCTGTTGTGCCTCCGGGACATCGGTAGCCGGAGCACTCCGTGCGGCGAACCTAGGCGTTGCCACCCGGAGCGGGAGGCAGGTCCCCGGCCGCCGCGCTTGCCGTCACGCCCGACTTGGCGCAGGCGGCACGGATGTCCGCGACGGGCATGTCCGCAACCCGGGACAGGTGGAACTGATGGCGACCTCGTGTCGGTCGAGGCGAAGTGGCGCGCCCGTTGGTGGCATGGGGACGTGGTGCGCACGGGGATGGGCGCCTCCTGCGGGATGCTCGACACCGCCGGGATGACGGCCGCATCCGAGACAGGCCGAAGAGCGTGGTCGGATCGTGCGTGGATCCCCCAAGTCGCATGGTCGGCCGGACGGCGGAACAGATCGCACTGGGAGAGGGCGTTGCTTGCCATTCGACGATGTCCTGCGATTTCCCGGAGCGAGGCTCGGACCCGGCGGACTGCCGGGACCAGCGTGGTGGCGTGGCCCAAGGCGACCGACGCTGCCACGCCAACCGCTCCTTGCGGCGCGACTTTTCCGGGTCGCGCAGCATGGTCGGCTATGCGGACATCGTCACCGCGGCGGCCCGGGACGACCGTC
>CAZZIL010000174.1:0-4086 GCA_964654265.1 uncultured Gammaproteobacteria bacterium
GGCGGGACCGCGCGCATCGCGGGGGTCCGGGGCCCTTTGCGCACACCCGCGCGGCGAACGCATGCGACGGCGCGGACCGTCCCGGGAGATCCCCCTCCCCCCGATCAGGGGGGCCGCGCGGCGGCCGGGTCGTTGGCCGGCCCGTCGGGGAGGATCTTCCCCGGGTTCATGATCCCCTTGGGGTCGAACACGGACTTGATCCCCGCCATCAGCCGGAGCGTCTCGCCCGGCAGCTCCTTGGCGATGTGCTCCCGCCGCGTGATCCCGATCCCGTGCTCCCCGGAGATCGAGCCGCCGAGCGACACCGCCAGGTCCAGCGCGCGCTCCAACGCGCGCCGGGCGCGCCCCGGCGCGTCGGGGTCCGACGGGTCGGCGAGCAGGTTCACGTGGAGGTTGCCGTCGGCGATGTGGCCGAAGTTGACGTTGCGCGTGCGCTCCTCCCGGGCGATTGCCGCCATTCCCTCGAGGAACTCGCCGAGCCGCGGCGGCGGCACCGCCACGTCCTCGCTGACCTTGTGCGGCGACGCGTCGCGCAACAGCGGCGACAGCGCGCGCCGCAGCGCCCACAGCTCGGCCATGTCCCCGGTGCGCCGCGACGCCGCCGCGCCGGCGCAACACTCCAGCGCACGCGCGGCCAGCGCCCCCGGCCGGTCGCCCTCGACCGCCGCCAGCAGCAACGCCTGCGCGCCTGCGCCGACCAGGCCCGGATGGCGGCCCCGCACCAGGTCCAGCGCCCCGCCGTCCAGGAACTCCACCGCCACCGGCGGCTCGTCCAGCGCCGTCAGCCGGGCAAGCGCCCCCAGGCAGTCCGCAAGCGACGGGAACTCGGCGGCCACGCCGGCCGACCCGGCCGCGATCGGCCGCAGCGCCAGCGTCGCCTCGACAATCACGCCCAGGGTCCCCTCCGACCCGACCATCAGGCTCGCGAGGTCGTAGCCGACCGCCCGCTTCTCGGTGAGTCCGCCGAGCGTGACCAGCTCGCCGGTCCCGGTGACGACCCTCAGGCGTCGCACGCCGCCGCGCGTGCCGCCGTGGCCGAAGTGTCGCGGCCCGGCGGCCGCCGTCGCGATGTTCCCGCCGACGGTGCTGTACGCCATGCTCGACGGGTCGGGCGGCCAGAACAGCCCGTCGCGCGCGGCGTGCGCCTGCAGCTCGCCGTTGAGCGTCCCGGCGGGGACCGTCGCCAGGCGGCCGGGCGCGTCGACCGAGATCTCGCCGCCGAGGCGCTCGGTGGTGACCACCAGCCCGCCGCGCTCGGCGAGCGCGGCTCCGGTGGTCGCCGTGCCGCGCCCGCGCGCCACCACCGGCACGCCCTCACGGAACGCGACGCCGACGAGCCGCCGCACCTGCTCCGCCGTCCGCGGGAACGCCACCCCGTCCGGGAGCCGCCGCAGCCGGCTGTTGTCGACGGAGTAGGCGTGCGCCGTCGCGGCGCCGAAGTCCACGGCGGCGCCGAGGATCGCCTCCAGCTCGCGCCGCACCCTCGCGTCGATCCCCGCCATCTGCCCCGCCGGTTGGTGTCGCCCCATTCTATCGCGGCGTTTCGTGGTAGTATCCGCCCGTGCACCGAGCGGTCCCTGTCCCGACCCGCCGCGCCCGGCCGGGCGCGGTCCCCGGCAGGTCCCCGCGCCGGCGGGGCCCGGCATGAGGCGCCCGGCCGGGCGCGTCCCGCTCGACGACCTGGTGCTGGTCTCCGGCACCTCGCACACCGGGTTCGCCGAGCGCATCGCGCGCGAGCTCCGGGTCGAGCTCGCCAAGGCGCGCGTCTCCAAGTTCTCCGACGGCGAGACGCGCATCGACCTGCTGGAGAACGTGCGCGGCCGCGAGGTCTACGTCATCCAGTCGCTGTGCGCGCCGGCCAACGACAACCTGATGGAGCTGGTGCTGCTCGCCGACTCCGCCCGCCGCTCTTCGGCGCGCGGCATCACCGCGGTGGTCCCGTACCTCGGGTACTCCCGCCAGGACCGGCGCGTGCGCTCCACCCGGGTGCCGATCAGCGCGCGCGTCGTCGCCGACATCATCGGCGGCGCCGGCTTCAAGCGGGTGCTCACGATGGACCTCCACGCCGAGCAGATCCAGGGGTTCTACAGCATCCCGGTCGACAACGTCTACGCCACCCCGGTCATGCTCGGCGACCTCGCGCGCCGCGGCCACGGCGGCGGCACCGTGACCGTCTCCCCGGACGTCGGCGGCGTCGCGCGCGCGCGCGCCTTCGCCCGGCTGTGCGACGCCGACCTCGCCATCATTGACAAGCGCCGCCCGGCGGAGAACGTCGCCGAGGTCATGAACATCATCGGCGACGTCCGCGGCAAGGTGTGCGTGCTCGTCGACGACATCGTCGACACCGCCAACACGCTGTGCCGCGCCGGCGCCGCGCTCAAGGACGCCGGCGCCCGCGCCGTGGTCGCGTACTGCACCCACCCGGTGCTCTCCGGCGACGCCGCCGCGCGCGTCGCCGACTCGGTGCTCGACGACCTCGTCGTCTCCGACACCATCCCGCTGTCGCAAACGGCGCGGGAATGCGGTAAAATCCGGCAGCTTTCCGTCGCCGACCTGATCGCGGAGGCGGTTGCGCGGGTGCACACCCAGGAGTCGGTGAGCTCCCTCTTCATGGAATAGGCATGGCATGGAACTGACAGTCGAGGCCCGGCCGCGCGCCGACACCGGCAGCGCGCACTCGCGGCGCCTGCGCCGCGGGCGGCGCGTCCCGGCGGTGGTGTACGGCGAGGGGCGCGCCCGCCACATCTCCGTCGACACCACGCGCCTGGAGCGCCAGCTGCAGCACGAGCCGTTCCGCGCGTCGGTGCTCTCGATGCGCATCGACGGCGAGGGCGAGATCCGCGTGCTGCTGCGCGACGTCCAGCGCCACCCCTACCGGCGAGAGATCCTCCACGCCGACTTCCTGGAGATCTCCGAGGCGCGCGAGATCACGGCGAGCGTCCCGCTGCACTTCGTCAACGCGGAGGTGTCGCCCGGCGTGAAGCTGCACCACGGCATCCTGACCATCATCGAGAACGAGGCGGAGATCCAGTGCCTGCCGAAGCACCTGCCCGACCATATCGAGGTCGACGTCGGCGCCCTCGACATCGGCATGTCGGTCCACCTGGGCGGGATCTCCGCCCCGGAGGGCGTGCGCTTTGTCGCGCTCGCGCGCGGGGCCGACCCGGCGCTCGCGATCGTCTCGGAGCCGGCCAAGGTCGAGGAGGAGGCGCCGAAACCGGAGGGTGACGCGGCCGCCGCCGCGCAGGCCGAGAAGAAGGAGGACGAGAAATGATCGCGGCCCCGGACGCGGGCGGCGCGCGCTGATCATCGTGGCGACGAACGGCAGGCGGGCCGGCCCGGCGGGCGCGGCGCCCGCGCGCAAGGCGAGCCGGCCCGGCAAGAAGACGGCAGGACGCAAGGCCCCGACGCCGAAGGCGGCGGGCGCCAAGGCCCCGGCAAGGAAGACCGCCGCCAAGGTTGCCGTGAAGACTGCCAGGGGACCCGCCGCCAAGAAGGCATCCTCCGCCAAGGCCGCCACCAAGAAGACTGCCATCAAGGCTGCCGCGAGGCCAGCCAAAAGGCCCTCCTCCGCAAAGGCGCCGCCAAAGGGGACCGCCGCAAGGACCCCCGCCAAGGTTGCCAAGAAGGTTTCCCCCAAGAAGGCATCCCCCGCCAAGGCCGCCACCAGGAAGGCTGTCGCCAAGGCTGTCGCGAAGCCAGCCAAAAGGTCCTCCTCCGCAAAGGACCCTTCCGCCAAGGCGCCACCAAAGGGGACTCCCGCAAGGACCCCTGCCAAGGTTGCGAGGAAGGTTGCCGCGAAGGCGCCTGCCAAGAAGGCATCCCCCGCCAAGGTTGCCACCAGGAAGGCTGTCGACAGGAAGACGGCCTCCCCTGCCAAGGCCGCGAAGAAGGCCACCGCAAGGTCCGCCACAAGACCCTCCGCAAAGGCGTCGGCAAAGGGGACCCCCGCAAGGTCCCCCGCCAAGGTCTCGAGAAAGCCTGTCGCGAAGGCGCCCGGCAAGAGGGTGTCCCCCGCCAAGGCTCCCAAGAAGGCTGTCGACAGGAAGGCGCCCTCCGCCAAGGCCGCCAAGGCGGCCGCCAGGA
>CAZZIL010000175.1:0-3757 GCA_964654265.1 uncultured Gammaproteobacteria bacterium
CTGCGTCTGGCTGTTCTCGACGAGCAGCTCGCCGCTGGCCTGGCTCTTGAGGTCGACCGGCATGGGGTCGGCGAGCATGTTGGCGAACACTCCGCCGCCGATGCCATAGCCGACGGCCTTCGGGTTGTTGTGGCAGCTCTCGCAGCTGCGGGCCTTTCGTTGCGCGGAGTGCGGCTGCACGGGCGCCATGTCAATCGCCAGCGGGACGTGCGTCTGGTTTGCCGCGACCGCCTCGTCCGGGCTGTCGGCGATGTGGTTCGCGAGGATCACTCGGCCCTTGCGGTCGATCACGGTGAAGATCACCTGGCATCCCGGCATCAGCGGCGTCACGCGGCCCTCGCCGTTGATCCCGAGCACCGGCTCCTCCCACCGCAGGTAGGACCGTGTCTCGTAGACCTTGCCGGGGCTTCTGGCGCCGCCGGCGCCGAGCCGGGATTCGCCGGTCTCGCCGCTGGCGTCATGGAGGTTGGCGGACGCGATCCAGTCGATGTCGGTCTTGGGCTCGCCGTCCTCGCCCCGGCTGTAGTCGACCTTGACGTGGCAGCCGTAGCACTGCGGCACCCACGACGCGTGGCAGGAGTAGCACTCCATGTTGTCCATGTGTGACGCGACCGACTCCATCGCGACCTTGGCGTCGGGGCTTTGCCACGCGTCGCGCTGGCTCAGGTCCTTGAGCACCGGCACGAGGAAGTCGCGGCCGGTCGCCGAGTGGACGACGACCTTGTCGCCGCGGCGCACCACGTTGTTGAACGGGTTGCCGCGCGCCGTCAGCAGGTAGCCGTCCTGCCGGTCGTAGAGCGTCCCCATCGCGGCCTCGGCGCTCGGCGTGTCGGACAGGCCGCGCGGCCCCTGGCCCGCCAGGTCGTTGCCGAACTCCTCGCCGTAACCCAGCGGGAGCTCCCACGGGAACCGTTTCGTCGTGCCGTGGCAGTCGGCGCACTCGATCTCGACCTGCCCCAGGGTGGTCCCGTGCAGGTTGCCGTCCCCGTGCATGTCGATCGAGGTGTGGCAGTCCTGGCAGAGGAGTCCGCCCTCCGGGTTCTCCGGCCGGCTGCGGATCTGGTGGTGCAGGTCGTCCGAGACGAACAGGTAGTTCTTTGTGTGCAGCTTCGGCTGCTTGTCCGGCCCGAACGGCGAGCCGTACGGGAACTCCATGATCCCCTGGTAGGTCACGCCGATGCGCTTGCCGCGGTTGTGGCAGGAGTTGCACGACTCGACCGGGATCCCGTTGCCGGCCTCGCGCGTCCCGTGGATGCGGTGGTACAGCATCTTGCCGGCCACCTCGCGGTCGATGGTCGGGTCGCCCCCCTCGTACTTGCCCTCGTTGCCGTAGAGGATGTGGCACGAGCTGCAACCCATCCCGCGGAAGTCGCCGCGGCGCTCGCGGCCGCGGACGCTCACGTGGCAGCGCTGGCACTGCTGGCGCTGGTAGGTGAACCCCGCCAGCTTGGGGTCCGCCTCGATCTCCTCCACGGTCGGCTGCGGCACCTGCCGCATGCTCGTCGGGAACTGCTCCGGGTGCGCCGCGATCATCGCCGCCATGTAACGCTTGTAGTCGTCCGTCCCGATGTTCGGCACCGGCCCGTCCGGGTCGTCCAGGTCGTAGTTCCCCCACGGCACCTTGTAGTTGCGCACCTCCTCGATCCCCCACGTGTGGAGGTTCCCCTGGATCTTCCCGGCCTCGGTGTTCATCAGCGAGCGCTGAAGGCGGTAGACGTACTCCGCGTGGCACTGCCCGCACGTGCGGTCGGCGATCCAGAGGCTGCCCGGGTCGCGGTAGAAGGTCTCGGGGCCGTGCGCCGCCGCGAGGCTCGCCGGGGCGCCGCTGTGCGCCGACTCGGCGTCCGTCGCCGCGGGATCCCCGCCGTGGCAGACCACGCACCCGGCCTCGTCGCCGTGGGCCGCGCCCACCGCCCGGATGGCGAACAGCATCGCGCTCCCCTCCTCGCGGATCTCCGAGATGCCGCCGTGGCACGCAAGGCACCCCGACCGGGGATCCCCCGCGACCGTCGGGTTGGGCGAGATCAGCTGCGCGTCCGCCCGCGCGCCGAACAGCGCAAGCCCCAGGGCGACCGACAGCGACAGCGCCAAGGCAACACCCCGGCGGCGCGCGCCCTTGGGCGGGCGGGGGTGTGGCCTGCGGACGGGAGTTCTCATGCCAAGCCTTCAGTCCGATGATAGCAGGTCTTGCTCGACCGGGCGCGCGGCGCGGCGCCGGCGTCCCCGGTCGGACTCGCCCGCGTGCTCGACCAGGAACGCGCAGAGCGACGGGATCCCCGACTCCCACTCCGGCCGGTCGGTCTCCCAGACCACGCCGAGGTGCGCCAGCGCCTCGAACGACTCCTCCGGGTCCCGGCCGTTGGGGACCGCGACAGCCTCCACCGCGTCCATCAGCTCCGTCTCGGTGAGCCGGGCGTCCCGTCCCCGGGTGACGAGCTTCCCCGCCACGGCCTCCGCCTCGCGCAGGACGTCGTGCCGGCGCAGCTCGTCCCGGCGCCGGTCGAGGAACGGCCGCAGCCCCTTGCGCATGGCGGCGGCCCCCTTGCGCGCGTCCGCCAAGGTGATCTGTTGCGCCCCGCCCCGGTCGCGGGCCGCGTTCCAGGCCTCGTGGCCGAGCCTCTGCACAAAGGGGGGATAGCCCTCGCTCCTCCTCACCAGCAGTCTCAGCGCGTCCTCATCGATCGGCATCCCGGAGTCCCTTGCCGGGATGGCCAGCGCGTCGGCGGCCGCCCCGTCCTCTAGGCGGCCGACCCGAATCCTCTCGCACTGGTGCTTGGCGGGTAGCATCCTCTTGAGATGGTCCTGGACCCCGGGCGTCCCGGCCAGCGCAACCATCAGGGGAAGGCCTTCCCTGACGCAGTCCTGCGTGACCGGGAGGAGGGTCCTCCCGAAGTCGGGGGGCATCTTGTGCGCGTCATCGACGACCAGCAGCATGGGCGACCCGTGTCGCGATGCGTCCGGTCCCTTCCCGGCGGCCCGGCCGAGGAGCTTGTCGATCAGCCTCCTGAAGACCCCGGGGCCGGACCGCCTCCCGGGCGCCAGCGCGCGCGCAAGGTCGGCAGGGTCCCCGGACATCCCGGCGGCGGTCAGCTCAACCTGTCGCAGGCTGTGCTTGGCCGCCATCCCCTGGAGTTCCCGGAGCAGCGCGGTCTTGCCGTTGCCGCGCGGGCCGATGAGGACGATGAAGCCTCCGTTCTCGCCGCCCCGGACCCGGTCGATCCGCTCCGACAGACGCCTGACGACCCCGTCTCGCCCGGCCATCAGGGGAGGGGCAAGACCCGTGCCGGGCCGGAACGGGTTTTCCAGCGGTCCGTCCATCCCCGAATGATACGCCCCCGGCGGCGGGGCGCGATCCCGGCGGGTATAAGATAGGCGCATGGAAGGCGGGACGCGGCCATCGGCCTTGGGGTTTCGCGTGCGCGCGGCCGTCGCGCTGTGCGCGGCGGCGGCCGTGCCGGCGA
This sequence comes from uncultured Gammaproteobacteria bacterium, assembly GCA_964654265.1. Taxonomy (GTDB): domain Bacteria; phylum Pseudomonadota; class Gammaproteobacteria; order Tethybacterales; family CBDBMS01; genus CBDBMS01. The sequence continues at coordinate 3,462 of CAZZIL010000175.1, forward strand.
CGGCCGCCGCGTCCGACTGGTTCCGCACCGGGGACGCCGAGGCCGGGCGCGCGGTCTTCGAGGCCCGGTGCCCGGCGTGCCACGGCATCGCCGGCGAGTCCGCGCTCGGTCCCGACAACCCGTACCTGGCGGGCCAGAGCGGCGGCTACCTGGCCAAGCAGCTGTCGGACTACAAGACCGGCGCCCGCAAGGACCCGGTGATGGGGGCCATGCTCGCCGCCGTCGACGAATCGGACCTCGTGTCCCTTGCGGCCTTCCTGTCGTCGCAGCCGCCGTGGACCGGGACCCACGGCGCG
>CAZZIL010000176.1:0-6014 GCA_964654265.1 uncultured Gammaproteobacteria bacterium
CCCTTGCAGGTCTTGCACAGCTCCGTCTCCGTGTGGATGCTTCGGCCGCTTCCCTTGCACTTGTCGCACGTCTCGACGGTGCGCAGGCGGATGTGGCGGATGACGCCCTCGGCGACCTCCTCCAGCGTGAGGTCGATCGACAGCTCGCGGTCGTGCCCCTTTGTCTGGCGCGTGCGCCGCGCCCCGCCGAAGACGCCCTCGCCGAAGAGGTCCTCGAAGATGTCGGAGAAGCTGTCGGACCCGAACCCGGTGCGGAACGAGAACCCGCCGGGCGGCGGTCCCGCTCCCGGCCCGTTCTGCGTGTGGCCGAACCGGTCGTAGCGCTCGCGCTTTGCGTCGTCGGTGAGGACGGAGTAGGCCTCCTGCATCTCCTTGAACTTGCGCTCGGCCTCCTTCTTCTCCGCCTCCTTCTTGTCCTGGTTGCGGTCGGGGTGGTGCCTCATCGCCAGCCGGCGGAAGGCGCCCTTGATTTCGTCCTTCGAGGCCTTTTTCTTGACCCCGAGCACCTCGTAGTAGTCGCGTTTCTGGCTCATGGGCGGACCCCGCGCGGCGGCATCGCGGCCGGGCTGTCAGGCCTTCCGGCCATCGTCCTTCAGGTCCTCGAAGTCGACATCGACCACCTTTCCGCTGCCGTCCTTGGCGGGTCCGCCGGACCCGGCATCATCGAAGTCGGCGTCGTCGCCGCGCGCGGCCCCGTCCGGGCCGGCGGCGGCCTCGCCGTCACCCTCCTGCGACGCCTTGTTCGCCTCGGCGACCTTCTGGTAGAGGGGCTCCGCGGCCTTGGCGAGCGCGTCCGCCTTCTCGTCCATGGCGGCGCTCTCGTCCTGGATCGCCTGCTCCGCCGCGGCGATCGCGCCCTCGATCGCCGTCCGCTCCTTGTCGTCGAGCGCGTCGCCGTGCTCCTTCATGGTCCGGCGCACGGAGTTGACGAGCGACTCGGTGCGGTTCTTCCTCTGCACCAGCTCGACCTGCTTCCGGTCCTCGGCCATGTACTGCTCGGCCTCCCGCACCATGCGCTGGACCTCGTCGTCGCTCAGCCCGGAGCTGGCCTTGATGGTGATGTTGTTCGCCTTGCCGGTCTTCTTGTCGGTCGCCGACACGTGGAGGATGCCGTTGGCGTCGATGTCGAACTCGACCTCGATCTGCGGGATCCCCCGCGGGGCGGGCGGGATGTCCGTCAGGTTGAACTCGCCGAGGCTCTTGTTGCCGCGCGCGACCTCGCGCTCCCCCTGGAGGACGTGGACCGTGACCGCGGTCTGGTTGTTGCTCGCCGTCGAGAACATCTGGGTCGCCTTGGTCGGGATCGTGGCGTTCTTGTGGATCAGTTTGGTCATCACCCCGCCCTCGGTCTCGATCCCGAGCGACAGCGGGGTCACGTCAAGCAGCAGCACATCCTTGACCGACCCTTGGAGCACGGCGGCCTGGATGGCCGCCCCGATCGCGACCGACTCGTCCGGGTTGACGTCGCGCCGGGGCTCGACGCCGAAGATCTCCTTCACCTGGCGCTGGATCAGGGGCATCCGCGTCATCCCGCCGACCAGGATCACGTCGGTGATGTCGGACTTGTCCAGTTTCGCGTCCTTGAGCGCGGTGACGCACGGCAAGACAGTGCGCTCCGCCAGGTCGCTGACCAGGTCCTCGAGCCTGGCGGCCGTCAGCTTGTGCGCCATGTGCTTGGGGCCGCCGGCGTCCGCCGTGATGTAGGGGAGGTTGATCTCGGTCTGCGCGCTCGTCGACAGCTCCATCTTCGCCTTCTCGGCCGCGTCCTTCAGGCGCTGCAGCGCCATCGTGTCGCTCTTGAGGTCGATCCCCTGCTCCTTCTTGAACTCGTCGATCAGGTGGTCGATGATGCGCTGGTCGAAGTCCTCCCCGCCCAGGAAGGTGTCGCCGTTGGTCGACAGCACCTCGAACTGGGTGTCGTCGTCGATGCGGGCGATCTCGATGATCGAGATGTCGAAGGTGCCGCCGCCCAGGTCGTACACGGCGATCTTCCGGTCCTTGCGCTCCTTGTCAAGCCCGAACGCGAGCGCCGCCGCGGTCGGCTCGTTGATGATCCGCTTGACCTCCAGCCCGGCGATCTTGCCGGCGTCCTTGGTCGCCTGGCGCTGCGAGTCGTTGAAGTAGGCCGGGACCGTGATCACCGCCTCGGTGACCCGCTCGCCCAGGTAGTCCTCCGCCGTCTTCCGCATCTTGTCGAGGATCTTCGACGAGACCTCGGGCGGGGCGATCCGCTTCCCCCGGACCTCGACCCAGGCGTCGCCGTTGTCGTGCTCGACGATCGAGAACGGCGCCAGCTTCTTCTCCTTCTGCGACTCGTCGTCCTTGTACTGGCGGCCGATCAGACGCTTGATCCCGTACAGCGTGTTCTCCGGGTTGGTGATCGACTGGCGCTTCGCCGTCGCGCCCACAAGCACCTGCTCGTCCGTGTAGGCCACCACCGACGGCGTGGTCCTGGACCCCTCCGCGTTCTCGATCACCTTGGGCCCCTGGCCCTCCATCACGGCGACGCACGAGTTGGTCGTGCCGAGGTCGATTCCGATGATTTTTGACATGCTGCGCTCTTCCCGGATTGCTGAAGTGTTGCCGACACAGGCCGTGCCGCACCCGATATATGGGGGCGGGCGACGGAAAGTCAACACCTTGCGCGGATTCTAGCCTGAGTCGGGCGCCGGGGGGCTTGCCCGGCCGTCCCGGCCGCGCGCCCCGGGGATATATACTTGCCGCGAGTGATGCGCCAACCTGTCCCCGCCCGGGCGCGAGAAGCCCCTTGCCGTGTGAGACCGTCCCCGTGGGGTCGCTCCCCATGATGGTGCCGGTCGTCATCTGCGGCGGCGGCGGGGTGCGCCTCTGGCCCAAGTCGAGGGGGGTCCTCTCGAAGCCGTTCATCCCGCTCCCCGGGGGCGGCACGCTGCTCGGCAGGACCTACGCCAGGGTGGCCGCGCTTGCCCCGCTCGGCGGGGTCGTCACCGTCTGCGCGAGGGGGCACATCCCGATGTGCCGGCAGGCGTGCGGGCAGGCCGGCATCGGCGGCGACGTCCCCCATGTGCTCATCGGCGAGCCCGAGGGGCGCAACACGGCGCCGGCGGTCGTGCTCGCCGCGGCGGTCGCCGCCAACCGGTTCGGCCCGGACGCCGTGCTCGCGGTGTGCCCGGCCGACCATGTCGTCGCGGACACCGGCGCGTTCTGCGCGGCGATCGCGGCGGGGGCCGAGATCGCCGGGGAGAAGGGGGGACTCGCGCTCCTCGGCATGCGCCCGACGCGGCCGGAGACCGGCTACGGGTACATCCGCAAGGGCGCGCACGTCCGCGGGGACGCCCATGTGGCGGACCGGTTTGTGGAGAAGCCGGACGCGGCGACCGCGGAGCGCTACCTGGAGGAGGGCGGGCACCTGTGGAACGCCGGGATCTTCATTGCGCGCGCCGGGGAGATGCTGCGCCTGGCCGACAGCCACGTCCCCGGGATCGCCGGGGTCGCCCGCGAGATCGCCGGCGGGGACGACCCCGGCTCCGGCGAGCTGTGCCCGGCCGCCGGGGACTTCGCGCGGTTCCCGGAGGTGTCGTTCGACCGGGGGGTGGCGGAGCGCGCCGCGGGCGCGTTCGTGGTCGAGGTCGGCGACGTGGGATGGAGCGATGTCGGATCCTGGAAGTCGTTCGCCGAGTCGTTGCTCCCGGCGGACGGGTCGGGCAACCGCTCGCACGGCAACGGCGCGCTCCTCGACAGCGAGGGCTGCGTCCTTTACGGGACGGCGGAGCGGGCTGTCGTCATGGTCGGGCTTCGCGACACCTGCGTGGTCGACGACGGGGACGCCACCCTGGTGTGCCGCGTCGGCGAGGCGGACGGGATCCGGCGCGCGGTCGAGGCGCTGAGAAAGGACGGCGTCCCCCAGGCGGCCGAGCCCTGCCGGGTGGAAAAGCCGTGGGGGTCCTACACGGTGCTGTCGGAGGGCGCCGGGCACAAGGTCAAGCGCATCGAGGTCCTGCCGGGGAAACGCCTGAGCCTGCAGTCGCACCGGAGTCGCAGCGAGCACTGGACGACCGTGCGCGGCGAGCCCACCGTGACGGTCGGCGACCGGGTGTTCAGGATGCCGGTGGACCGGTCGTGCCACATCCCGGCGGGCGCGCGCCACCGGCTTGCCAACGAGGGGGACGCCCCGGCCGCGATCGTCGAGGTGCAGGTCGGCGACTACCTGGGCGAGGACGACATCGTCCGCCACGAGGACGACTTCGGGCGCGGCTGACCGGGGGCGTTCTCCGCCCGGCGCCATGCCTGTGCGGCCGGCGCGCCGCGCTCAGCCGCGACGCTTGCCGCGCGCGAAGACGAACAGGTCCGACAGCGTGAAGTTGAAGGCGGTCGCGAGGACCACGCCGGCGACCAGCGCCAGCACGCGCCACTCGTCGAAGAAGCCGACGTGCGCAGTCAGCAGGTAGTACGTCCCCCAGCTCACCGCGAACCCGCCCGCCGACACCGCGACAAACCTCGCCCACTGCCTGCCTGCCGGCGCGCGCTCGCGCCCCTTGAAGGTCACGATCCGGTTGAGGAACCAGTTGTGGGTGACCGCCGGGCAGAACGAGATCGCGCGCGCGACGACGTGGCTGAGGCCGAGCAGCTGGAGCGTGAAGTAGAACAGCAGGTCGATGGCGAGTCCCATGGCGCCGACGAGGAGGAACTGCCCGGCCTCCATCCTCCTGGGATAGCGGTGGTGGTAGAGGCGCCTCAGGTGGCGCAGGTAGTTGATCTGCTCGCCGAGGCCGAGCTTGCTCTCGCCGCGCACGCGGTCGGCGAAGAAGATCGGCACCTCGGCCGGGCGGTCGAAGCCGCCCTTGACCAGGATCTCCAGGCCGATCTTGTATCCGATCGGGGCGAGCGTCCCCTCCGCCGGCAGGCGCGCGCGGTCGAACGCGAAGAACCCGGACATCGGGTCGCGGATCGACACCAGCGGGCGCACGAGGAGGGTCGCCACCCACGAGTTGAGCCGGCGCATCAGCGGCCAGCGCCGCTCGGTCCTCCCGCCCTCGACGTAGCGCGAGCCGATGACGAAGTCGGCCTCCCCCGAGCGCAGCTTCTCGACCATGTCGGGGATCATCTCCGGGGGGTGGGAGAGGTCCGCGTCCATGACGACGATGTGTTTCCCGGTCGACGCCTTGATGCCGTCGAGCACGGCGGGCGACAGTCCGCGGTCGGCCGTGCGCGTGAGCAGGGTCAGCGGGTGGGCCTTCGCGAGCTCCGCGCAGGCCTCGGCGGTCCCGTCCTTGGAGTCGTCGTCGGAGATGACGAGTTCCCACCGGTCGAAGTGTCCATTGAGCGCATCGGCCACCCGCTTGGCGACGTGCGGGAGGTTCTCGCGCTCCTTGTAGGTCGGGATGATGACGCTGACTTCCACCGCGGGATTCTCCTTGGGGGGACGGATTCTATCCCCCCGCCTCGGCGGTCGGGCGCGCGCCGGGCGCCGGCGGTCAGTCCGCCCCGGTCTTGCGCGGACCGTGGACCTCGAACGTGAACCCGTCGGGCGGGCGCGACGGGTCGAACTCGCGCACCTTGGTCGCGAAGGTCCAGTTGTACCCGTCCGGGTCGGTGAGGGTCGCGACGCGGTCGCCCCAGAACTGCTCGGCCGGCTCCTGCAGAATCGGCGCGCCGGCCGCGCGGGCGCGCCCGGCCACGGCGTCGACGTCCTCGCAGTAGACGTAGGGTCCCCAGCACGGCTTGTCGCCGCTGGCGCTTGGGGGCCGCATCTCGCCGGGCGCGCCGAGCATCAGCACGGTTCGCCCGTGGTGGGCCATGCTGGCGTGGACGGGCGTCCCATCGCGCATGGCGCACAGCTCGGGCTCGAAGCCGCAGACGTCGGCGTACCAGCGGAGCGCCTTCCCGACGTCGGAGACGGTCAGGTAGGGGATCAGAAGGCTTGACTTGGGGGGCATCCAGTCTGTCGGCATTCCCTTGTGGCGCTCGCGGAACCTATAATGGGAGTATATCCCACGCGTGTTCCCCGGATGGATCGCACACCCTTTCGCACCCCG